>NZ_REHO01000010.1:0-229060 GCF_003692935.1 Lactobacillus sp. ESL0260 | reverse complement strand
TGAATTTCTTTTGTACTAAATCCTCTTTGATACAAATCTACTGCTTTTAATTTTGTTTTTAGTAAATATTTAGACATAAGAAAACCCCCGAATTGGAATCTTTGTCCAATTCCGGGGGTTAACTTCAAATCTTATATAAGACAATAGTTATTTGTTTTTTTATAAGAACCTATAATAGCTGATCAATGGCTATTTTTAACGGCAAATCATAATATTTTTTAATCTCAGTTAACTTTGTTAAATCTTTTTGACCATAAAGGGCTAGCAGATTAGCAAGTTCTTCTTGCCATTCTAAAATAAGATTTTGCAAATAATTAACATCGTGTTTGATTAAAGCTTGTAGAAAAACATTTGATATACCAACAGCTTTTCCACCTAAACATAATCCCTTAAAAACGTCCAAAGGATTACGCACGCCACCTGAAACAATAAAATCAACCTGCTGTTTAGCAGCCATTAAGCTTGAAATGACAGTGGGTAAGCCGATATCTTTCAGATAAGAAACATCATTGGTATTACGAGCATTTTCTATCTGGGCAAAATTTGTGCCCCCACTGCCAGCAACATCAAAAAATTGGAAGCCTTCATTTTTCAACAAATGAATTGTTCTTTCATCTAAACCAAAGCCGACTTCTTTAATAATAATTGGTACTGTTACTTTTTGACGCAATTTTTTTAAATTATTTAGCCAATAAAAGTCACGGTCTCCTTCAGGCATGGCTATTTCTTGCACTGCGTTCAAATGAACTTGTAAAGCGTCAGCCTTTAATTCTGTAACTATTTTTTGTGCTTGTTCGGCCGCAGTTTTAGCATTTACATTTGCAATTAAAACGCCAGTGGGGTCTTGTTGGCGTGCAATCAAAAAGCTGTCACTAAGAGAAGGCTCTTTTGTCAAAATGCTGGCTGAGCCAAGTGCCAGAGCAATATTGGTTTTAGCGGCAACTTGTCCTAATTTCTTATTAATCAAATAGGATTTATGAGAACCACCGGTCATTGCATTAATAAAAAAGGGGGCTGCCACTTTTTTGCCAAACATTGTCGTTTGTATGGCTTTGACACTTACTTCAGTTTCTGGTAAAGCCGGCCGCACCAAATGCATCTGATCAAAACTATTTTGTTTATTATCTTGATAAAATTTTTGTGCTAAAACCAAATGTTCTTCTTTACGATTAGATCTAAGTGACATGTTCTTCCTCTAGTCTGCAACCCGAATTTGGTGAACGCGAAAGTCTAGCGGCATTATACCGTTTTGGCGCCATTTATCTTCAAGATAGGCAGTATCTGTATTTGCATCAGCGATTACAATACCGCAGTCGCCATTACCGGCACCGGAAGTTTTAGCAGCTCCTCCAAATGATTCGGCGATATTGATCAGTTGGGAAAGTCGCGGAATTTCAATTGCAATTTGATTTATTTGTGCAAAATGCTGCAACAATTTACGGTTAACTCGAATTTGCTTTTTTATTAACTGAATATCTTGTTGTTCAAATCCGGCAATCATCTTTAGTACGCATTTACGCGAAAGCCTGAGAAATTCTTGATATTGTCCGTTTAAGGCGGCCTTATTGGCATTAGTTTCATCAACAAGCCGTGAAGTGGAGGCAGGCTTTTGACTCCAGCCAATCATTAGTTTTAAGCCGGCGGGAGGGGTTAAAAGTTGTATCTTCAAACCAGGCCAGGCTTCATTGACCACTTCCGATAATGTTTTATGAGCCAGTTCATTAGCAAGCCATTGTTTATCAAAAGTCTGATAGGCAATCCAGCCACCATAAACACTGGCTGCAATGTCACCAGCCGAACCGTTTCCTTGAACTGAGTAATGAGAAATGGCTGATAATTTATAAACTAATTCATTACTAAAAGCAACATTATAAAAACGCAAGATTGCTTTGACTGTGGCTACTGTAACTGCAGCACTGGAGCCCAAACCATATTTTTTCCCATCCGAAGAATCAAGATCTGAATTGACATATAAATCATAGACTTTCATCTTGACTTTTTGTTCCAAGCAGAAACGTTCCGTGTATGAAATTGCAGCCAAAATGTATTCGAATGGATTATCACGATTGTCAATAACCATTTTTGCGCCATTTCTAACCCAATGAATGGAGCTTTGAGAATATTGTTTAGAGTGGATTAAACCAGTTTTTGATTTCGACTTAATGATTGAAACGCGAATAAACTGATTGACTGCGACTAAAATTGCAGGACAATCTTGTTCTAATACTGCGTACTCGCCAGCTATGTATAATTTTCCGGGTGCTTGTTCTGTTATCAAAAGAATTAAATCTCCTAATCAATTAATTTACATTAACTAGTTCAGACATGAAATACCTGGACCAAAACTTGCATTTATTATGTTAACATTATGGAATTCGGATACAAACCTCTTAGTAATATCTTTTACATTTTTTAATTGACTTAAGATTTTTATATTAGGTCCGGCATCTATTGTGAAGTAACATTCTATACCAAGCCTGCGCAAATCAGCTACTAATTTGATTGCTTTAATAGTTGCAGGCTCAAAATATGTAAAACCCGGTTGGGCAGTTAAATTAACAGCATGCATTTCACACGCATTTAATTCTGCTAAACTACCCAGTTTTGAAAAATCATTTGCTTTGATAGCAGCAACCATCTGGGCCAACTCAGCTTGATTACGCTCAAGCCAGGGCCTGAAAAAAGGAGAGGTTTGTGCTTGTTTCATGCCCTGAGTAGAGGATAATTCTTTAGGGTTTTTATCCAGTTCAACCACTAATAGTTGTAGATCCATTTGGGGTTTTTCATCTAAAGCATATGCATAGGATGATTCATTATCAGTACCTTTTTGCCAAATCGCAAAGCCGCCATATATTGACCTGCTGGCTGAACCTGAACCCCAACGAGCCAGACGGGAAAGTTCAACTGCTGACAGATTAATACCATAGTGCACGCAAAAGGCTCCGGCTAAGGCCGCAAAAGCAGAACTGGAAGAGGCCAGGCCTGCAGCTGTAGGAACGTGATTAACTGACTCAACCTTTAAATTACCCTTAACGTCAAATTTTTCTTGTAACAGTTTTAAAAAAGAAAAAACCCTTTGATAACTGTGTCCGCTTTGTTCAACGCCATTTAACCAAAACTGGTTTTTAGGACCTGCAGAAACTTTAGTATCGGTATAAAATTGATCAAGTGTCATAGACAAACTGGACATTAGTGGTAAACGCAGGCTTTGGTTTGCTTTTCCCCAATATTTGATCAGGGCAATATTGGTATGAGCACGAACTGTTTTTTCCATAAATTAAATTTCCTCAATCCAACTATGTGCCACAATATTTTGACATTTATGGGCTATTTTAAAAGCATCATCCTCATTGCGACACAAAGCAATCACGATGCCGCCCAGTCCACTGCCAGACAATTTAAAACCCAAGGCCTCATTTGCGAGAGCTATTTTTTGCAATTGATCAATCTTACCAGTTGAAAGGTTAAATGAATGCAATATTTCTTGAGCCCGATTAAAATATGAGCCTACTGTCGCTGCATCTTTATTTAACCAGGCAGTTTTAGTTTCATCAGCTAATCTACCTAATTGCTCAAGATTGTTTTGCGCTGTCGGGGATTCATTTAGAAGCTTATGAACTTGAGTGACAGCTTTTTTCGTACTACCCAAATCACCTGTATCCATGATAAGTAAGGTAGCTTGTAATTTCGACCTTAGCGGCTTGGGACCATCTTTTTGATTAAAAAAGATGAGGCAATCAGAATTAACAGTGGCAGCATCAAGACCCGATGCTTTACCATGGTTAATCATTTCTGCGTGGTTAGTTATATTAATAATTTCAGTCTCAGTTAAATTTAAGTGGAAATAATCATTCATTGCGCGCGTAGTCGCCAGTGCCACGGTTGCACTAGAACCTAAACCGCGTTCAATTGGAATCTCTCCCGTATAGGTTATTTTAAGAGCTGCTTGACTTACGGCTTTTTTCAACATTGTTTTAACTACATATTTTAAGCCATCATATTCATCCGGAGCCATAAAAAAAGGCCCCTGATAATGAGCCGTATCCATCCACATTTTTTCAGATGGTTCTACAGTTGTTTTAATATGCAAAGAAGTGATTGGCAATGCCAAAGCATCATAGCCATAAACTACTGAATGTTCACCAATTAAAATAACTTTTCCGTGTCCTAAAAAACTTGATTTCATTTTATTTAAGATCCTTATTGTTTTTAAAAATTTTTAGTTCCTATGCTAAAATAATGGCAAAGGAGCGCAGAACAGATGATTAAAATTTTACTAGGTCGGCAAACCGATCCCATGCAGGAAAAAGTTTTACAGGAAGCAATAGAAAATTATCAGCGTTTTCCTAATCATAAAACTTTTGTCATCGTTCCTAATCACATTAAGTTTACCACAGAAGTCAGGGCAATTGACAGGCTAGCTGTTAGTAAAAACCAGACAGAGCAATCAGTGAAAAATTTACAAGTTTTATCTTTTTCCAGGTTGGCCTGGTTCTTCTTAAAAGATGCCGAACAGGGCTTACCAACAGAGCTGGATGATGCTGCAGCGGCTATGCTTTTAGCAAAAATCATTGAGCAAAAAAAAGAGCAGCTGCATCTCTTTCAAACCACCAATTTAAATCCCGGCTTGCTCAAACAATTGTATGACACAATTTTGCAAATACGCGAAGGTAACTTGGACCTTAACGAGATTGATCTGGATACTCTTGATCTTGAAACCAAAAACAAAGTTGCAGATTTGAATATTTTATATTCTGCTTTCATTGAGGCTATTAAAGGTAAATTTTCTACTTCAAATGAAATTCAATTGCAATTAAATGAATATCTGGCTGCCTGCAAGGGACTAAGCACAACCGACTTTTACTTCAGTGATTTTTCCCATTTTTCACTGCAAGAATGCTTAACCGTTAAATTATTGATGGCCAAAGCTCATAGCGTCACCTTGGCCTTCAAAACCAAAGAGGGTGAAATTAACCCTAAACCTGAACCGGGAGACTATGATTACGTTATTCAAACTACCATCAATAAGCTATTGCAGTACATTCAAACTCGTAATTTGCCTCATCAAATATCAACGACAATTATTAGTCCCAAACCTACCAAAAGAGAGTTACTCAATGAATTTTGGACGGGCACGGTTAGTGATATTGGTGAACTGGATCAGGTGCAGCTTGTGCGTGCTGACAATAGATACGCTGAAGCTTATTACGTTGCTCATACCATTTATCAGCAGGTTGCTTTAAGGCATTATCGTTACCAGGACTTTTTGGTTTTGGCACCTAATTTACATGAATACGAAACCTATTTAACCCCAATTTTAAGGCAGAATCAAATTCCGTTTTTTAATGACTTGCAGCAGGAAATGAAATATCACCCTCTGGTTGTTTTGATTGAAAATATTGCGCAGTTGCTGAATAGACCATTTCAAACGCAAAATATGCTGGCAATCATGAAAACTAGGCTTATTATCCCGAAGTGGTATCTAGATGAATCTGCTTATATATACGATGTTGATCAGCTGGAAAATTTTGTTCTGGCACACGGCATTAACCATAATCTTTGGCGCAGAAGTTTCACTGAATATATGGCTGCAGAGGTAATTGATTTAGACAAGGTACCAGAAGAAGTTAACAAAATAGATAAACTAAAGGATTTTTTTGTTAAACAAATTACCAAGTTGTTCCAAAGCTTAAAAGATGAGACAGATACCCAAAAAGCAATTACGACCTTTTTCGACTTTTTAACTCGAAACGGTGTGAATAATATTTTAGAAAAATGGCGTGCTGATGCTCAAGAGAGTGGAGCCTTGCAAGAAGCGCGTCAGTCTGAGCAGGTGTGGGACTTATTGATCAACCTCTTACATGATTATTTACTGATTAATCCGGACAGTTTTGACCTTAAGAGCTTTTTTGATGTACTGATCAATGGTTTTAAGGAAGCTACCTTTTCGCAAATTCCGGCCACACTTGATGCAGTCAATTTATCTGAAATGGGGATTGTTCAAGTTAGTGGCTATAAACAAGTTTTTATTATGGGCGCAACGGTTAATGGGCTGCCGCAGATACAAAACACTCCCGGGTTTTTAAGTCCAGAAAACCTAGCAGAACTGAAAAAGGATTTTGGTGAAGACTCATATATTGAAGACAGACAAGAATTAAGCAACTGGGATCAAAATTACCAGTTTGGTATTTGTCTGGCTTTAGCACAGGATAAAGTTTACTTAACTTATTCTTTAGCCTCTGATGAAGGAGACACAGTTCAACCTTCAATCTATTATGAAAGGTTTAAGAATGCTGGTGCAGCAGAATTTTCGCAGCATAATCTGCCAGAAGAAATGAGTCAGCTATTGTCTTTTATTACTAATGCCCAAGCAAGTTTAGGATATTTAAGTTATCTTAACCAGGCAAAAAAAGACATTGATGTTAAAGAATTGTTAAAGCTAACCGCTAAACTTTTACCGCAAAAAACAGCTAAAGTCATAGAGGGAAGTAATTTTATAAATGAACCCCAAAATATCGGCCCTGATTTGGCACAAAAATTATATGGGTCAAACCTCAATTCTTCAGTTTCCCAGTTGGAAACCTTTTATGAAAATTCATACGAATATTTTTTAACATATGGCTTACGCCTTCATAAGAGATTTGAAAATGAATTTGATTTTATACAAGCTGGCAATTATTTCCACGAAACTTTTGATCGTTTGGTTAAGGAACTAAATGACCGTTCACTTGATTTAAAAGAAATTGATGATGAAACACTTAATCAGTTACTGGAAATTGCACGTACCAAAATGAAAGGCGAAGCCAGATACCAGCAATTATTAAATGATCCATTCAATGAGTTTTTATTTAAATGCCTTGATCAAACTACCAGTAAAGTGGCAAGCAATTGGCACCATGCAGTTTCCAAAACCCCTCTGCGTGCTAAATATTCAGAGCTCAGTTTTGGAAAAGGTGAGCAGGTGCAAGGACTTAACTTTAAGCTGCCAGGCATAAAAGGCAATCATTACGTTAATTTAAGAGGAAAAATAGATCGAGTTGATTTGGCTCAGGTTCCAGAGCAAAACGAATTAATTGCTCAAGTAATTGATTATAAATCCTCAGCTAAAAAATTTGATCTGGGATTATTTTACGAAGGTATTTCTTTACAAATGGTTTCATATCTAGATGTTTTAATGCAAAACCACAAATTCTTTGCTGGTTCTGAACCACTCTCACTTTTAGGTGCTTTTTACCAAACAGTTACCAGACAAACTGAGAGGCTAAATAGCAAAAACTTGTATAACACTAATTTGCAGATAAAAGAAGACTACTTAGATGGCCAAATTAAACTTAAATATACCGGTTTAATTAATGACGACCAGCTATTAATGCTCGCTGCTGAGCCTGACTTAAATAACCCACGTAGTACTTCTTCCATTTATGCCGGAGTTAGTTCCACAAAAGATGGATCTTTAAAATTTGGTGGCAATTATTTCAATAGTGATGAATTTGAATTATTGCTCAAATACGACGAAGAGCTTATTAAAGATGCCTCCAGTCAAATTTTAGCGGGAAAAGTAAAGTTAAATCCCTATAAATATGGGAATGGAAAAAATGCCTTAACTTATTCAGACTTTCGTGATATTTTCTTTTTTGATGCCATGTTGAAAGAAAATAAATATCATCAAGTAGGAAGCCTGAAAAGGGAGGAACTGTTGGAAAAGATAAAAAAACGGCTAAAGGAGAGAAATTAAAGATGGTTCTAGAAAAAGAGAAAACCCCATTTACAGCCGTTCAGGAAAAAGCTATTAATGATCATGGTCGCGACATACTTGTATCAGCTTCAGCAGGTAGTGGTAAAACTACCGTTCTTGTGCAACGTTTAATGAAAGAAATTCTTTCTGGTGTCAGTGTTGATCAGCTTTTAGTAGTTACATTTACAAAAGCAGCTGCAGCTGAAATGAAAAAACGGATTAAAGAAGTATTATCAAATGAAATACAGAAGTCTTCAAACAATTCATACTTGCGTCAACAGTTAAATTTGCTTAATTCTGCCAATATCTCTACAATTGATGCCTTTTGTCTGGATGTAATCCATCGCTTTTATTACATAATTAACATTGACCCCAGCTTCAGTATACTAACTGACGATTCACAAGCAGAATTAATGCGAGAAAGGGCATTGAAAGAAGTTGAAGGAGAGTTTTTAGAGAAAAAAGATAAAGACTTCATAGCTTTTTATGACAATTTTGCAGGTGACAGGGATGCGGAATCACCACAGAATTTATTGTTAGATTTATACAATTACGCAATGGCAAAACCTGATTATCGCCAATGGCTACAAGGGTTAGCCCAAAAATATCAGATGGGAGAAGAAGTAAGCAAATCTTCTTTGTGGCAGAAAGAAATTAAGCCTTATTTAGTCGATCTTTTTCAAAATCTTGCTGATAAGTTAGAGCATATGTGTCAAAGTGAGGTCATGGCTACTAAGGAACTGCACAAATTAAAAGAAAGTTTTGACTTGTTTGCAAAATGTCTTAGTGGTTATTTGCATGACTTGAAAAATGATAGCACATATGATGATCAGCGAGAAAAACTACGTGCTTGTATTTTCAGAGGTAATCCGCATAGATCTAAAAAATGGGACGAAGACATTATTGCTTTTTATGACAAGTGCTCTGATTTTAAAAAAGAAGCAAGAGATCAGATTTTTACTGCCTTTACCTCTTTTTATGCCACTGACGAAAAAGAGCAATTGTCCATGATGCAAAAAGGCCAGCAAATAATGACTGCGGTTGTAAAAGCAGAACTGGCACTGATTGACCGTTTCAATGAACTTAAAAGAGCAGAAAACCTACTTGATTTTAGTGACATGGAACAATTAGCTTACCAAATTCTCAGCCAAGACACTTCTGCATCACAAATGGCACGGACATTTTATCAAAATAAATTTAATGAGATTTTGGTCGACGAGTATCAGGACATCAATCCGCTACAAGAAAATATTTTGCAACTAATTAAAAAAGATGGTCAAAACAATCTGTTTATGGTTGGCGACGTTAAACAATCAATTTATGGTTTCAGACAGGCCGAACCAAGTTTGTTTTTACATAAATATCAAGAGGCAGCCCTTAAAGAAAATCAAGCAAAAGAAGAAAGAATTTTATTGTCGGACAATTTCCGCTCCTCTAAGCCAGTTATTTCTATTGTTAATCAAATATTTAAAAATATTTTGACAACTGACTTTGGTGGCATTGATTATAACCATGAGAGTCAGCTGACTTATGGTGCCAAATATTATCCCTCAAATCTTCCTGACGCGACTGAAATACTTTTTCATGAAAAAAATAACAACGAAAAAAGCTCGCAAGATGAAGATACTGATGATATTGATTCAGCTGAAATTGCGATGGTTATTAACCGAATTAACAAATTCGCAGAAGAAAATTTGTTAGTTTATGACAAAAGTTCGCCAAATAGCAATCATTTAAGACCTTTTAAGTACAGTGATATTGTTATTTTAACCAGAAGTCGCAGCAATAATCTTGAAATTATGCAAGAGTTTGCCAAAAGCCATATTCCAATAATGGTTACCGATGCGAAAAATTATTTTCAAACTTTAGAATTAACTATTATCATGAACTACCTCAGGATCATTGATAATCCAGACCAGGATATTCCTTTAGTAGCTGTATTAAGGTCGCCTCTTTTTAATTTTACAGAACCAGAACTCAGTACTATCAGAATTCATACGCAGAATGCCAGTTTTTACAACGCTTTAACTTCTTATGTTGCCGTGGGTAACGAACTTAGTCAAAAAGTAAAAGATTTTTTGAATCAACTCGAAGAATTACGTAAATTCGCTGCAACACATAGAATTTCAGAATTGATCTGGAGTATCTATGAAAAAACCAGCCTGCTTGAAATTATGACCTCTCTACCTAATGGCAAGCAGAGAAGAGTTAATTTAGAGGCTTTATATGAAAGAGCTGCTTCTTATGAAAGCGCTGGTTTTAAGGGCCTATATCAATTTATTAATTTTATCGAGCGAATGCGACGCAGCCAAAAGGACTTGGCCCAGCCACTCTTAACTAAAGAAGCTGGCAACTCCGTGCGCTTAATGACTGTACATAGTTCCAAGGGTTTGGAATTTCCCATTGTTTTTTACTTAGGCTTGCAGCATCAATTTCAAAAGAGGGATTTAAGCGGCAATTATATTATCAATTCAAGTGCTGTAGGTTTAACTATCAAGCAAAAACATTATCGTGCTGATACCCTGGTTAAATCTATTGCAAATATATCTAAGAAGAGACAACTTTTAGAAGAAGAAGCGCGCATTTTATATGTGGGGATGACTAGAGCTAAGCAAAAGTTAATTTTGGTAGCTGATTTAAAGAATCTACCGCAGACAATTGAAAATTGGCAAAATGAAGCTGATCAAAAAGGACATCTCTCGTTGAGCAGCAAGCTTAACGCTTTAAATCCTATGAGTCTGATTGGTCCATCAATCAGATGGGATAAGCTTTTAAGTCAAAAAATTAGTGATATCAATTCAGCCTCGGAAACTAGTCAAGAATTGCTTTATATCCAGTACCATGACGAAAAAGTTCATTTTCAAGAAGAAATTAGCCCGCAAGAAAGCAAAACTGAAAGCATTTCAGCACTAGCACAATATACCAAAAAACTGTTTAATTTTAATTATACTTTTCAAGACGCAAGTCACACAACTGCTTATCAGTCTGTATCTGAAATTAAAAAAGCTTTTAATGACCCTCTTGATGCTGAACTTGAAAACGCGCACCTGATTTCTTCTACCAACCGTTATTTGCAACCGATTGATACTAAACCTGACTTTTTGTATCAGACAAAATTTACTGGGGCGGAAATTGGGACGGCAATGCACCTTCTTCTGCAATACTATGATTATCATGGCTCAGGCAAAGCAAACCAAGTTGAAGAAGAAGTGCAGCAATTAGTAAAACAAAATAAACTCAACAGCAAAATTGTTGCCAGTTTAAATTTGCAACAAATAAATTGGTTTGTTCATAGTGATTTTGCCCAAAAATTTTGGGAAAATCCTGCAAATCTGCAGCGCGAAATTGAATTTTCAAGTCTGTTGCCAGCTGACGTTCTATTTGCTAATTTCAGTGACCCGGATGCAAAAATTTTAATTCATGGTACAATAGACGGTTATTTTAGTGAAAAAGATGGCATAATATTGTTTGATTATAAAACTGATCATATCGATCACAGCCATTTAGAATTAGCTATCGCCAAAATTAAGCAAAAGTATGCGGGGCAATTGCGTTTATATGAAAGAGCTTTAAATTCTTTTTCCGACCAAAAAGTTAAAGCTAAATATTTAATCTTATTAGATGCATGTCAAATTGTTGAAGTTAAGTAAAGAAAGGAGGGCTAATGCAGAATGAAATCATTTGAGCAGACCGTATTTGCAGTTGTTGATCTGGAAACTACCGGAACACAGCGAGAAGATAACAATCATATTATCCAGTTTGGCTGCGCCATTATTAAAAATATGAAAGTTGTCAAAACATATTCATTTATGATTAACCCCCACCGTGAAATTCCAATAGCGGTCCAAAATCTGACTCATATACATAATAAGGATGTGGCTCATGCAAAAGATTTTTCTTTTTATGCACCAAAGATTGTAAAAATTTTAAAGGATACTGTTTTCGTTGCTCATAACGTCAATTTTGATTTGCCGTTTTTAAATTATGAATTAGTACAACATGGTTATGAGCCCTTAACCAATCGTGCAATTGACACCGTGGAGCTGGCCAAAATTGCTTTTCCTACGGAACCATCATATAAATTGAGCGATTTAACGGCATTATTGCACATTAAACATTTAAACCCCCATAAAGCTGACTCTGATGCATATGGCACTGCAGTTTTACTAATAAAAATTATTGAGCGGCTCGAAAGTTTACCCCAAGCTACTCTTAACACGTTAAGCTCTTTGGCGCACGGTTTAATCCGCGACACTTCTTGGATCTTTACGACTATTGCTGATGATGCACGTAAAGAGAAACGTCCTTTATCTTCTGCATACCAACAAGTACGACAAATAATCTTGCGTAAGCAGGAAAAAGTAGCAATCATCGCAGGTCAGTCGTCAACTACTTTTCCGAAAAGTGATAGCGCAAAAAAGAAGCTGTTTCAAAATAAAATTAATTACCGGCAACCGCAGGTAGACCTAATTAATCGCATTGAACAGTTTTTAAGCGCCTCAAAGCAAAGGACACTATTAGTTGAAGCTCCTAATGGCACCGGTAAGACTTTTTCTTATTTATTTGCTTATTCCTATCATTTATATACCAATAGAAAATTAGTAATTGCTACGCCTACAAAAGTTTTGCAAAGACAGATTATTAATCATGAAATACCCCAATTATTGAACGTTACCAAGTTAGACTTAAAAGCCGAAGAAGTCAAAGCCAGCAGTCATTACCTTGATCTAGATGGCTTTTATCAGAGTTTATATCAAGGTACTCCTAATAAATTGACTTTAGTTTTGCAAATGCGTATTTTAGTATGGTTAACCGAAACTAAGACCGGCGATTTAGACGAACTGCAGCTTACTAACTATCGTGCACCTTTATTTACTCAAATTGCCCATCCTGGAGATGCTCGCGTTGGTAGCATTTTTGCGGGCGTTGATTTTTGGAACTTGGCTAGACAAAGGCAAGAGCAGGCTGACATTTTAGTGACCAATCACGCCTATTTAGCCAACCATTATAATGATACTATTTGGGGACAAAATCCTTATCTCGTTATTGACGAGGCTCACCGCTTTGTTGACAATGTTATCAATTCTAGAAACGATTCGTTTCAGTTCGAATCATTATGGGGAGCTCTCAACCATCTGCGTAATTTGCTTTATTATGCCGATGACAGTGTATTTAATCAATACGGTAATGACGTTCAGTTTAATTTTTTATTGGAAAAGCTGGATCCGGCAATCCTTGATTTAATTAAGGTAATTAATCATTTGCAGCGTTTACTTTGTTCTAAAAAGAAAAAGGCTGTCAGCCAAAATACTTTGGCTAATGGTAATTTGCTGCTTAGCTTTAGAGGAAGGGATTTATTTCCCAAAAATAGTCAGTTTTTAGTTAAGCTGACTGAACTGCAGCGGAAACTGGAAGACATCAGGCAGAATACTAATCAAATTTTATTTAAGATGTACAATGAAACTGACAATTCAAATATTGACCGGGATGCAATTTTAAGTGAAACTTCAGGCCAAATTGATCAACTGGATGATTTTATTACAAAAAGCTATCAGCTATCTGATTTACTTCGTAAAAAAGCTTATGTTGAATCAGAAGGCTTCATTGTGACTTTAACTAATCCTCAAGATCCTTTGAGTGCCAATTTAAGCTGGCTGATGCTTGACGCAACGCCAGAGTTGCAGAAAATATACGATCGCTTCGATCACATTTCATTTGTAAGTGCAACTTTGACTAGTGAAAATGGTTTTGATTTTATAATTAAACTTTTGGGTTTAACCGACTTAGCACCACAAAAATACATCGGAACAAGCACATTTAAATTAGCAAAACATCTTGAGGTTTTATCTGTAACTGATTTCCCAGATATCAATGATCCTACCTGCGAAAAAAAGCTAACACAAATTATTGAAAATGACTTGGCAGATAAAAATCATGTTTTAATACTAATGACAAATTTAGAACAAATTAAAAACACTTTTAGTGCTATTATCAATTCGCCCAACTTACGCGATTTTGAAATTTTGGCTCAGGGTGTTTCCGGGTCAAATAATCGTATTATCAAAAGATTCGCCATCGCTAAAAAAGCTCTGATACTTGGGGCAGATAGTTTTTGGGAAGGAATAGATTTTCACGAATGTGGTGTAGATTTGGTCATAGCAACCAAATTGCCATTTGAAGCCCCTGATTTACCTGAAGTTAAATTGCGCCAAAGACAGCTCATTGACAGCGGAATTGACGTTTTTCATTCTGATACGATGCCACGTGCGGTTATTCGGTTTAAGCAGGGAATGGGCAGGCTAATACGTGGAGAGCAGGATAAAGGGCAATTTTTAATATTAGATTCCAGAATTTGGTCTAAAGATTATGGTCCTATTTTTCTGGCTGCTGTTCCGGTTAAAGTCAAAAAAATATCTTTGAATGATTTACAAGAAAAGCTAGAGAACTATGATACAAGATGATACAAAACAAACACTTAAATTTTTAGCATGGGTATTCTTAATATTGGTATTGTTATACTTTGCTTTTATTATAATTTTTTATAAAGCTGGCAATCCCGAAAGAACAGAAACCCGCGAGCTTGAAAGAATTGCTCTAGAAAAGACCCAAATCAGGTACACTGAAAAAACCTATCATTTGAATCGTGGCATTAACAGCTATTCTTTAAAAGGTCTGACCAAAAATCATAAGACCTATTATTTTATTTACTTACCCGGATCTAAAAGAGCATATTTATATCCAGCAAGTAAGGGTGTGAATGAAGCAGTTATCCGCAACAAATACAGTACTAAAAGGCCATCTGCAAAAATTACTGAGGTAAATCTAGGCTGGTATCAGAATAAGCCGGTTTGGGAAGTAAGTTCTAAAAATGATGCGGGGGAATATCATTATCAACTTTTTGATTTTAAAAATGGAAAATTAGTAGGTTAAGTCGCTAAATTGCTCAAACTTTGGTATTATTAATTTGATTATGATAAGGAAAGTGGAATAAAAGTTTATGACAGAATTAATTTCTATAGCAGATTGTCGCAATCATGTCGACCAGGAAGTGCAGATGCACGTTTGGCTGACGGATAAACGTTCAAGTGGCAAGATAGTTTTCTTACAATTACGTGATGGTACAGCATTTTTCCAAGGCGTTGTTCGTAAAAATGCTGTTTCAGATGAAGTTTTTGAGACAGCAAAATCACTGCATCAAGAAGCAAGTTTCTACATCAAGGGGACTGTTCATCAAGACGAACGTTCTCACTTTGGTTATGAAATTCAGATTTCGGATTTGAAGCTTATTACTAATAATGAAGGCTATCCTATCGGGAACAAAGAACACGGTATTGAATTTCTTCTTGATCACAGGCATTTGTGGTTAAGAAGCAAGCGCCCGTTTGCGATCATGCGAATCAGAAACGTCATTTTCAAAGCAACTGTTGACTTCTTTGAAAATGAAGGTTTTATAAAATTTGATGCTCCGATTTTTATGCATTCTGCTCCCGAAGGAACTACGGAATTATTCCATACTGAATATTTCGGTGGGGATGCATACCTTTCACAATCTGGTCAACTTTATGGTGAAGTAGGGGCTGAAGCATTCGGAAAAATTTTTACGTTTGGCCCAACTTTTAGAGCAGAGGAGTCAAAAACTCGTCGTCATTTAACCGAGTTCTGGATGATGGAGCCGGAAATGGCCTGGATGCATCAAGCTGAATCTCTTGCTTTGCAGGAAAGGTTCTTGTCATATGTTACTGGACAAGTTTTACAAAATTGCCAATATGAACTGGAAATTTTGGGAAGAGATCCTAAGAAGCTTGAGCCAGCTTCTCAGGGCAATTATACCCGCTTGTCTTATGATGATGCAGTAAAAATGTTGCAGGATGATGGACGAGACTTTAAATGGGGGGATGATTTTGGCGCACCTGATGAAGCTTTTATTTCTGAACAATTTGATCGTCCGTTCTTCATTGTAAATTATCCAACCGCTATTAAACCTTTTTATATGAAGAAGAATCCTGAAAACCCTAAGGAATATCTATGTGCAGACGTTCTAGCACCTGAAGGTTATGGAGAGATAATGGGTGGTTCTGAACGTGAAAGTGATTACGATACTTTACTTAAACAAATTCATGAAGCTGGCTTAAATGAAAATGATTATAGCTGGTACCTGGATTTGCGTAAATATGGTAGCGTACCTCATTCAGGCTTTGGCATGGGATTTGAACGGGTAATTGCTTGGATTTGTAATTTAGACCATGTTCGTGAAGCTATCCCATTCCCAAGAATGATTAACAGACTTGAGCCTTAATAATAAAATCAATAAGATAATTAAAAGTTGAACTAAAATTACTTTAGTTCAACTTTTTTAAAGGAGAAAAATCATGCAATATAATGATTACCGTGCTTTAGGTGTAACTCTGTTATCAAACGGTTTGCTAGCTTATTATCCCCAGCTAAAAATCGATGACGCTGAAATGATGGTCATTTTGCAACTGGAAATGTTTGCTCAAAAAGGAGACTTCTTTCCAACTAATGAAGAAATTGCGGCCAACACTAATTTTTCCGTTGCAGAAATTGGATCCTTATTGCAAAAATTAATTGAACAAAATTTTTTGGTAATTGATCAGGTAACTGATCAAAAGGGCATGATTGGAAATAAATATAACCTTAACCAGCTGTACGACAAACTGGATAAATTGTTGGCAGGAAAAACTGATAGTACCCTCAATAAAAATGGCAAAGATAATTCAACCTCTGTAATTGACAACAGTCCTCTAAATCAATTAGTTCGCCAATTTGAAATTGAATTTGGCCGCTACTTAAGCCCAATCGAACGCGAAGAAGTTGCTGCCTGGCTAAACGTTGATCATTATGATCCTGCTATTATCAGGCTGGCTTTGCGGGAAGCTGTTTTATCTCAGGCATATAGTTTAAAGTACATCGATCGCATTCTGTTAAATTGGCAAAGACACAATTTAAAAACCGTGAGTGAGGTCCAAAAGTTTTTGAGGAGGAATCGCTAAATGGAAGCAGAAAAAATTCTTAGTACTAAAGAAGCCAGAAAAGTTTTAGAATGTATCAACAAAATGTATCCTGACGCAAAAAGTGAATTGGTATGGGATAATAAATTCCATTTATTATGCGCGGTTTTAATGAGCGCTCAAACCACTGATAAAATGGTAAATCGAGTAATGCCTAAATTTATGGAGGATTATCCTGAACCAAAAAACTTGGCAACTGCGACGATTACCGAAATAGAAAAACATATTTCCCAAATTGGACTTTATCATTCTAAAGCTAAGCACTTAAAAGCAACAGCTGAAATTTTGGTTTCAAAATATGATGGTAAAATTCCTCATGATAAAAAAAGTCTGATTTCTTTACCCGGAGTCGGAGAGAAGACCGCTAATGTTGTTTTAGCGGAAGGGTTTGGTATACCTGCGATAGCGGTTGATACTCACGTGTCAAGAATTTCCAAGCGCTTTCATATAGTACCGCAAAATGCTAAGCCACTGGAAGTAGAAAAGAGATTAGAGGAAATTTTACCTAAAAGTGAATGGATTCATACACATCACGCTATGATTTTATTTGGTCGCTACTCAATGACAGCACGGGACAAGAATGACCCCTATACTTATTTAAAAGAAAAATAGTGCTTAAAAACTAAAAAAATAGTATAATTCCTTTAACAAATTAATTAAAAGGGGTTTTAAAACATGAGTAGGTGGCGCATAACTAACATTATTTTAGTTGTTTTATTTGCTGGTATGGCATTATTTCTCTGGCTGCGTCCCTATGATGGCACGGGTACAGCTAATACAATGAATGTCAAACTCATTTCTTTAGCTGTTTTAATAATCTTTTTTGCTTTTATTGGCCTAATAGAACTAATTGTTTACTTACTTGTAAGAAAATAATAAAAGAACCGCTGAAATTTTTTCAGCGGTTCTTTTAATTAATGATGATTCTCGTCATTGGCCGAGTTATTACTTTCGCCCCCAGGCTTGTTCGGCTTTTGTTCATGGTGCGGGTTATTTTCAGAATTGGAATTATTTGCATCATTATTTTGACTAGAATCAGATGAATTGTCTTTACCAGTATTACCAGTTTGCGGCTTATCTTTTAAATCCTTATCCTTCTTTTCATTTTTATTGTTTTGGGTCGTTGAACCATTTTCGTGATGAACTGAATTTCTTTCTTGAGTATTGCTGGTAGAAGATGAATTATTAGTATTAGTTTTTTCATCATCTTCATCATAGTCACTGCTATCATCAACTATGCCGACAGGAGAATGTCCACGAACAAACAGTTGCCATTCCCCAGTAGAAGAAACCTCCGGAGGATTCGAATTTTTAGCAATTCTAGCCCTAATCACCGAGTCAGGCTTTTGCCAGTCAACATTTTCTTTATTTCTCATTAAATAGGTCATCATGTTTTTATAAAAAAGCTGCGCTGACTGCTGTCCGATGCCGGAAATAGTCCCATCTTTCAGGTTATCATAGCCGGTCCAAACACCTATTGCATAACGAGGTGTGTAACCAACAAACCAAGAATCCTTTGGAGTAGCTGCGTACCCTGGGTAACGTGCTAAATCCTGTTCTGAATACTTAACTGATCCGGTTTTGCCTGCATGATACAAACCATTAATCTGGGCATTTCTGCCGGAACCATGTTTTATAACACCTTTTAACATATCCGTAATTATGTAAGCTGTGGCTTTACTCATAACACGAATACCCTCAGAATCATAATTTCTGGTTAATCCATCAGGAGTTTCAATTTTTGAAACAAATTGCGGTTTATGATAAATACCCATCGTTGCAAATGCACTAAAAGCTCCCGCCATTTGTAAACTGGAAGCATTCGCGCCGATAGCTACAGACAGGCCGGAATCTTTCGGAATATCAATGTCCATTTTGCCGGCAAACTTTCTCGCACGAGGTATGCCGACTTCTCTTAATGTTTTTACTGCAGGAACGTTACGTGATTGTTCTAAGGCATGCCGCATAGTCATCATGCCGTCATATTTATTGTCCCAGTCGTATAATTGGACGTTTGTTCCCGGATAGACGTATTTGCTGTCATCTAACATTTTAGCAGTGGACCAATTAAGGTATTCAATGGCAGGGCCATAATCTAGAACAGGCTTAATTGAAGATCCAGTTGAACGGGTAGTTTGTACAGCCCGATCTAAGCCTAGCTGGACTGAAGAAGGCAGGTGCCTGCCGCCCAATATAGCTACCACATGACCATTGCTAGGATCAACTACGGAAGCACCAATCTGCATTTTGTCGTTAGTAAAAGGAACTTGCCCATTATTAGCCAATTGATATAGTTTCTTTTGAGCTTTCTGATCCATATTAATCGTAATTTTTAAATTATCACGGAAAGGATCAAAACCCTTGGCTCTAACCTCAGCGATTGCTTCTTTAACATAAGGATCATTAATTTTACGTAAATTTGACTGTTTACGCTGATTATGCGGTTTTAAACCTTTTTTAATGCTTTCCTTGCTAGCCTCATCATATTGTTCTTGCGAGATTTTCTTATTCTTCAACATCGCCTTTAAAACAATATCACGGCGGTATTTGGCATATTGCGGGTAGGTATAAGGATTATAAACAGTCGGCCTATTAGGCATTCCTGCCAGCATCGCTGTTTGAGCTAAGTCTAAGTCTCCAATTTTTTTACCATAATAAAAATTAGCCGCGGTGCCAATTCCTGTATTGCCATAATTCATGTAAACTTTATTTATATAAAATTCCAAGATTTCATCATGACTGTATTCTCGCTGCACTCTCATGGCCAGCCAGGCTTCTTGAGCCTTTCTGCGTAAAGTTCGTTGGGAAGCAGCTGTTGAAAATTTTGTCAGCTTAACTAACTGCTGGGTGATAGTAGAACCACCGGCAGAAATACTTTTACTTTTGGCATTAGTTAACATTGATCCAACAATTCTAATCGGATCAATTCCCAATTTATCCCTATAAAAGCGCTTGTCTTCAACGGATACGATAGCATCTTTTAACAGTTGCAAATCTTCGCTGTCTTTAACGTATAATCGCTTTTCGGTACCTAAAGACATTACAAATTTACCATTTGTATTATATAATCCTGAAGAGCCGCCACTTTCAAGGTCAGCGCGACTAATATTGGGAGCATCCTTAGCGTAAAATGCAAATAGACCAACGCCGGCTACCAGAAATAGAAAAATAACCAAAAACGTCCACTTAAGTATGCGGCGCCACAAAGGTTTAGGTAAACTTTGGCGGTAGTTTTTACGTGATTCACGTCCATTATTTGAGTTGAAATTTTTATTTGTCATCGTGTATTTTCCTATCCGAGATAAAAGAATCTACAGCTTTCAAATACGGAAGTGTTGGTTGAAAACCGTTCTTAATCTCTATTGACCAATCCTCGACTTCTTTTAATGTTAATGAACTTTTGTTTTTTGTCCACCAAGCTTTGATAATTGTGCTTGCGGGAGTAACAAAATAGCGGTTTAAGCTTGTAAATCCTATTATTGTAAAGCATATTCCTTTTTGCTTCAAGCATTCTGCTAAATGAACTATTTGATGCTCGTGGAAATTTTTTAAGGGAAAATTAGTTTTGTTTTTGGTTTCTTTAGCTTCAAAATCCAAATAGTAACCTTTATATACACCATTATAATCTGTGGTCGATTCCTGGCGAAAGTATGCTTCTTTTATTACTGCACGTGATCTTTTAGGGTAGTCTACCTTAACAATTTGAACAGGCGTAGGTTTTTTATGTACCACGGCTATTTCTTTAGTACGATAATATTTATTAGATTCATTAATCATCTGTTCAAGGTTCATCCCTCGATCGGAAAAATTAATATTTTTATGTTTTCTTCTTTTATGTGAAGCTTGGGGCTTATCATTTAAACTGCGAAAAGCGGCAGAACTGCCGGTTGGATATTTGACCATAAATATCACTCCTGCTAGCATTATAGCAATAAAGAAAAAGTTTTTGAACAAGGAGCCATTTGTTTCATTATGCAAAGACTATGGGTAACTGGGTACCGTAATTACGAGTTAAACACATTCGGTGATAAGGATCCCAAAATCAAAATCATAAAATTAGTTTTAAAAAAACATATGTTAAATTTACTAGAAAATGACCAGCTAGATTGGGTAATAACTGGAGCAAATCTAGGAGTAGAGCAATGGGCCAGTGAAGTGGCTATTTCATTGCGGAAAAAATATCCCTTAAGAACATCTATTATTGTTCCTTATGAAGACTTTGCCGGCAGATGGAATGAAAGCAATCAAGAAAAGTATCTTAATTTAAAAAGTCAAGTTGACTTTTTTGCTTCTACATCTAATGAGCCTTATCAAAACCCAGTTCAACTGCGCAATTACCAGAATTTTATGCTACTACATACAGATAGAGCCTTAATGCTTTATGACCCTGAAAATCCAGGTAAACCCAAGTTTGATTATAATTTAATCAAGAAATACCAAGAAACAAAAGAATATCCGCTCGAATTAATTGATTTTTATGATCTACAAGATGAAGCTGAGGAGTATCAAGAAAATCAAGAAGATAATTATAAAGAATAAGGATAACTTTATTTTAAAATTAACATTTTTGTTTTAAGCATGGATAGTTTTTGCTAGAATAAAAGTGATAAAAAAAGGAGTTGTATATTATCATGGCAGATTTAAATGATATTCAACTATCCACACAGGATATTTTAAAAAAACAATTTAGGACAAAAGTTAAAGGCTTAGACCCTGATGAAGTTGACGCTTTTTTAGATAAAGTAATTGCAGATTATGACACATTTGAGCAAATAATTGAAGACCTTTACGGCCAAATTGGCAAGCTGCAAGGTGAATTAATGGATGACCATCATAAAGAGCAAGCTCTTGAATCACAAAAAACAAGGAGAATAACTCCAGTAACATCTGCGGAAAGTATCAAGACATATACCCCTAATCATGAACGTTCAACGCAGAGTTTCAATCCAATTAATAAATCAGATACACAAACTGAAAATTCCACCAATATGGCCATTATTCAACGAATTTCGACTCTTGAACGCAAAGTTTATAATCTTGAACAGCGAGTTTATGGGTTACAAAAAGACTAAGCTTTGATATAATTCTTAATGGTGCAATTTTTGAGCAGTCGCGGTTTGATCTGAAACAGGTCAGGCTGAGGAAAGTCCACGCACGCACGAGCTGAGATGCTTGTAGTGTTCGTATTTAGCCCAATAAGCTAAAGAATTTTAAGTTACGGCGAAAAAAGTGCTAAGTCATTCTAATGATATGCATGAATATTCTGAAAAGTGCCACAGTGACGAAGCAGAAGTGGAAACACTTTTGGTGGAACGAGGTAAACCCTGCGAGCGTGCAACCCAAACTTGGTGGGGGCGTTCAATCTAAGAAAATGAACTAAAGATTGGATTGCTACTAATATAGCAAAGATAGATGGCTGCTACAGGTATTTATGCCACAAATACTTGAACAGAACGTGGCTTACAGAAATTTGCATTGGCAGCGTTGAGCTTTTCAAAGGGCTCAACGCTTTTTTTAAAGGAAAGAATAAAAGATGAAAAAATATCAGTTATATACAACCATGGGTGTCGGCTTTGAAAGCGTTGTTGCAAAGGAACTACAAGCGCTGGGATACCAAACTCACACGGAGAATGGCAGAGTATTTTTTGAAGGCGATCAAAAAGATATTGTCAAAACCAATCTGTGGTTAAGAACGGCAGACCGCGTTAAAATTTTACTCAAAGAGTTCAAGGCGACTGATTTTGATACCCTTTTTAATCAGGTATATGATATTGATTGGGCAGAACTATTACCAGTTGACGCTAAGTTTCCTGTTAAAGGCAGGTCTGTCAGATCAAAGTTGCACTCTGAACCTGGTATTCAATCAATCGTAAAAAAGGCGATTGTAAATAAAATGTCCGATCAGTACCATCGTCGCGGTTTTTTGCCAGAAAATGGTAATGAATATCCTCTTGATATTCACATCAATAA
Organism: Lactobacillus sp. ESL0260; assembly: GCF_003692935.1. Taxonomy (NCBI): domain Bacteria; kingdom Bacillati; phylum Bacillota; class Bacilli; order Lactobacillales; family Lactobacillaceae; genus Lactobacillus; species Lactobacillus sp. ESL0260. Next base: position 206,326 of record NZ_REHO01000010.1, on the reverse strand, counting down.
AGACATTGTCCGCATTTCTCTAGACACTACTGGCGCCAGTTTATTTAAAAGAGGCTATCGTATTGAGCACGGTGGAGCACCGCTGAAAGAAAATTTTGCGGCAGGATTATTAAAACTAACTCCATACGATGGTAGTCATCCTTTGATTGACCCCATGACGGGTTCAGGTACTTTAGCTATTGAAGCTGCTCTAATAGGGAAAAATATTGCCCCTGGTATCTGGCGCCAATTTGCTTTTGACGGCTTTGACTGGTTTGACAGTTCAATTCATGATGAATTGGTAACAGAAGCTAAAAGTGAAATTAAACCTCTTGACCAACCAATATGGGCGTGTGATATCGACCAATCAATTTTAGAAATTGCCAAATTAAACGCCAACAATGCCGGTGTTTTACAGGATATTTACTTTAAACAGGTTGCAGTAAAGGATTTTGCCACAGACTTAAAAAATGGGGTTATAATCGCTAATCCACCTTATGGTAAAAGGCTGAAAGATCGGGAATCAGCTGAGGCAATTTATAAACAAATGGGTGAGTCTCTTTTAAAATATGACACATTCAGCCAGTATTACTTGGTTGGCGATCCTGCGTTTGAAAAATTTTTTGGTAAAAAAGCAACCAAAAAGCGCAAACTTTTTAATGGCAACTTAAGGGTTGATTTCTACCAATATTGGGCAAGAAAAAATGATTACAAATAAAGTAAATACCGAATTTTGGGTGATTACAGATACGCATTTAATTGCAGATAGCTTGCATGATGATGGTCAAGCATTTCAACGTATTCAAAATACCAGTCAAGGTAAAGACCTGGTATATCAAGAAACAGCTTTAAGGGCTTTTACTGATTTTGCTAATAAAAAAAAGCCGGCTGCTATTATTGTTACTGGGGACGTTACTTTTAACGGTGAGCTTATTTCGGCACAAAAATTTGCAGAAATTTTTCGTAATTTAAATGAAACAAAATTACTGGTTTTGCCAGGAAATCACGACATATATGATGGGTGGGCCCGGGCTTTTCAAGGTCCTAATCAGCTTTATGCCCATCAAATAAGTCCCACTGATTGGCAAGGAATTTTTAAAAGCTCATATGATTGTGCTCAGAGTATTGATCCTAATTCATTGGCATACAGCGTACAATTAAATAAAGAATACCTATTAATTTTACTTGATTCCAATATTTATGGTGAACATGAAGCTAGTGGTGCTCCCGCTACTGAAGGACAAATAAGTGAAGAACAAATTATCTGGTTAGAAAAGCAGTTAGAAAGTGCTAAGATGAAGCACCTTAAACCACTTTTATTCATGCACCATAATCTTTATGTTCATAATCCAGCAGTAAATCGCGGCTTTGTCTTAAATAATGCTCAAACATTATGCCGTTTATGCCAGGATTATAAGGTTAAAATTGCTTTTTCTGGCCACATTCATGCTCAAAATATCGTTGAGCCTCAAGCAAAAACACCCACTACAGAAATTGTTACTTCAAGTTTTTGTTCATACGACCAAGGATACGGAATAGTCAAAGTAAGACCCGATCACATTGAATATCAGCGTCATACATTTGATATGAAACCTTTTTTAACTAAAAAAGAACGGCTAGATTCGAACTTGGTTCACTTTCACAGCTACTTAAAGAACATTCAAATAAGAAATTTAACTGGTAATTCAAATAAAAAAGATCACTTAAACGATGACCAAGCTAGACTGCTACAAAAAGTAAGCCGTCTTTTTATTGAAATGAATTATCAATATTTTACTGGCCATAATCATATAGAAAAAAAGCAACTAAAAAATTTATACTCCTCTAAGGAATTTAAAATCTTAGTTAGTCAAAGGCCGCAATTTAGCGATTATATGAAAACTTTATTCGATACTACTAATCACAGTAACCTCAATACAGAAATTTGGTATTAACAGGGATTTTTATGAAAAAAAAGCACTTTATTATTTTAGGTCGTAGTGGATTAATTTATTTTTGCTGGATCTTAATTGTATTTTTCTTGAGTCTGATATTTTTATATGAAAGCACTAAAGCTTTTAATTGGCCAGCACTTATTTGTATTTTATTTTTCTTTATGTTATTGCTCTATACTTATTTTAATTCATACTGGGATACGAGCATATTCAAACTCCCATTTCGTTCTAAGACCAAAATGTTATCTGAGCCAACAATTTTGCTGCAATGGCATATTTTTAAGATTTATGAAATTAAATTGGACGAATTTGGGCATTATTATTTGTTAAGATTTGAAAAATAAAATAGTGATGTGACCGCTAAATTTGTCCTAAATTTGGCGGTCATATCATAATTTGGCAAAAGTAGCTTTTTTATTTATTGCAGAAAATTTAGCTTTATTCTTAATTTATAGCAGGTTATGCGTAAAAAATGCTTAATGTTTGATATAATGACAATTGATTAAAGAAAAGGTGGGACCTAAATTCTAATATGAAAAGGATATTACATAAGATGGATGTTTAGTTATTAAATTTTATATACAGAAAGAGGCATGCGCAATGAAATCAGATATTCAAATTGCACAAGAAGCACACGCATTACCCATTAACGAAATTGCTGCTAAAGTTGGTTTAAGCAGCTCAGATATTGAGCCATATGGCAATAATAAAGCTAAGATTAATTGGCAGGCAATTAAAAAGACATTGGCGAAAAAGCACCTGGGTAAATTGATTTTGGTAACGTCAATTTCTCCTACTCCAGCTGGAGAAGGTAAATCAACAATGACTATTGGTCTGGGAGATGCCATTAACAATCAGTTACACCAGAAAACGATGATTGCTTTACGCGAGCCTTCAATGGGTCCGGTCTTTGGCTTAAAAGGTGGAGCAACTGGTGGCGGACAAGCCCAGGTTATTCCAATGGAAGACATTAATCTCCATTTTACGGGAGATATGCATGCCTTGACAGCTGCTATTGACACTTTAGCGGCCTTAGTAGACAACTACATTTATCAAGGAAATGAACTCGATCTAGATCCTGACAGGATTCTCTTGAAACGGGGAATTGACGTAAACGATCGTAGTTTAAGAAATATCACTGTAGGACAAGGTTCCAAATTCAACGGGATTGAGCACAAATCAAGTTTTGCAATTACGGTTGCCAATGAACTAATGGCCATTTTGTGTTTGGCTACCGACATTAATGATTTAAAAAAGAGAATTGGATTAATGCTCGTGGGCTACACTAAAGATGATAAGCCCGTTTACGTTAAGGATTTGGGATTTGAGGGTGCAATTGCAGCTTTGCTTTCTAACGCCTTAAAGCCAAACCTAGTGCAAACAATTGAACATACACCCGCTCTTGTACACGGTGGACCTTTTGCCAATATTGCCCATGGTGCCAATACCGTTATGGCAACTAATTTAGCATTGCATTTAAGTGATTATGTTTTAACTGAAGCAGGATTCGGCAGCGACTTAGGCGGTCAAAAATTCATGGACTTTGTATCTGAACATTTGGCTAAAAAGCCTGATGCCAGTGTGGTCGTGGCAACTGTCCGTGCTTTAAAATATCAAGCTGAAGGTACCACTGAAAACTTAAGTAAAGAAAATCTGTCTGCTTTACGTAGCGGTTTTGCAAATCTTAAGAGGCATATGAACAATATGCGTTACTATGGAATTCCTGTGATTGTTTTAATTAATCATTTTGCAACTGACAGTGAAAATGAACTCTCACTTTTACAGCAATTGATTAAAGAAGAAGGAATTGATTCTGCTGTAGTTGATTATCACGAGCAGGGTTCAAAGGGCGGAATAGAAGCCGCCAAAGCTGTCCTTAATTTAGCAAATTCAGGTGAAGGCAAGCTCGTGCCTACTTATCAAAAAGATGATAAGGTAAAAACTAAAATTGCTAAAATAGCACAAAAAATTTATCATGCAGCTAAAGTAGAATATACTGAAAAGGCTGAAAATGATATTCATGAACTTGAGAAAATGGGGAAGGATAGGCTGCCAGTCATTATTGCCAAGACACAGTACTCATTTACTGATAATCAAAAACTATTGGGAGCACCAACCGATTTTACATTGCATGTGAAGGGCGCTAGTTTGAAAAATGGAGCTGGGTTTATTGTTATCACAACCGGACATGTTTTAGATATGCCAGGATTACCTAAACATCCAGCTGCATTAGATATTGACGTCGACAATAATGGTAAAATTAGTGGCTTATTTTAAAAAATATCGATGCAATTCTTATATTTCATTATTTCATTATTTATTGTACTTCTCGATCAAGGACTAAAGTTTTTTATTGCAGGTAATTACAAGCTGGGAGAAACTCAGCAGATTATACCACACGTTTTTTCATTTACCTATGTACAAAATGACGGAGCAGCCTGGAATATTTTGCCTGGTCAAATGGGACTTTTTTACCTGATTAGTATTATCGCTATCGTAATTTGTTTATATTACCTGTTACGAAACGATTTTCACAGTAAGCTTTTTGATTCTGGTGTAGCACTGGTTTTAGGCGGAATTATTGGCAATTTAATTGACCGTATTCATTTAAAATATGTTATTGATATGATTCAAGTTGACTTTATTCACTTCAATATTTTTAATATAGCTGACTCTGCAATTACAATTGGAATAATATTGGTATTTATTTATTTGCTCTTTTTTGACGAAAGCGAAAAAAACGATGCCAAATAAATACCAGATTGTTATCCATGATGAAAAGGGCAGAATAGACAAAGTGCTGGCAAATGCAATTCCTTCTTTATCACGTTCGCGAATTCAAGAATTGCTCCATGATCAAAATATCTTGGTTAACCAAAAAATAGTTAAGTCGTCCTATAAAGTACAAAAAAATGACATAATTTTGGTTACTGTTCCAAAATTAAAGCCACTGGCTCTAGTCCCAGAAGATATTCCATTAGACATAGTTTATGAAGATCATGACGTTATAGTAGTTAACAAGCCTCAAGGTATGGTTGTTCATCCAGCTGCTGGACACCCAGATCACACACTCGTTAATGCATTATTATTTCATACGAAAAACCTGGCTAAAAGTCCTGAAGGATTTCGTCCAGGAATTGTCCATCGCATTGACAAGGATACATCTGGTTTATTAATGGTGGCCAAAAATGCTTTTGCACGTGAAAGTTTAGAAGAACAATTGGCCACAAAAACTAATAAAAGACTGTATTTAGCAATAGTACACGGTAATTTTTCTGAAAAACAAGGAACAATAGCAGCTCCAATTGGACGCGATCAGTATAATCGTAAAAAAATGGCTGTAGTAGGCAACGGCAAAGAAGCTATTACACATTTTACTGTTCTTGAACAGTTTCAAAATTACAGTTTACTCAGATGTCGTCTTGAAACGGGTCGGACTCATCAAATCAGGGTACACCTTGCTTATATTGGACATCCTGTTGCAGGGGACCCATTATACGGACCGCATCATACCTTAAAGGGAAATGGTCAATTTTTGCATGCTCAAGTATTAGGGTTCAGACAGCCAACAACTGGTAAATGGCTCGAATTTGCAGTAAAACCTCCACGAATTTTTTTGCAAAGACTGACTGAATTGAGAGAAAAAAGTGATTAAATGAAACGATATTTGATTCTGGAAAATGGTCAATCTTTTCCAGGAGAGGGTTTAGGAGCTTCCATAATTTCTACCGGTGAGTTAGCAATGCAAACTGGTAATTTTGGTTATCAAGAAGCTTTGACCGATCCAACCAATGCAGGCAAAATTCTCGTATTCACTGCACCGATGATTGGTGGCAACGGCATTAACGCTATTGACTATGAAAGCATTAATCCGACGGTAAAAGGAATAATAGCTAATGATGTTGCGCAAAATATTTCCGAAAGTGGCAACTTCCAGGATTTAGCTTCTTTTTTAAAAGAAAAAAATATACCAGCAATTTTTAATGTTGATACCAGAGCTTTAGTTCATCTTTTGAATAAGGAGAAAACAATCAAAGCGTCAATTATGGACACAAATGATGAACACGCTTTTGACCAAATTAAAGCCTTGGTTTTGCCCAAAAACAAATCTGCGGCTGTTTCTACTAAGAATGCTTATGCAGTACCTAATGTAGGGAAAACCGTAGCTATAATTGATCTTGGTTTAAAGCATTCCATGCTTAGAGAATTATCTTTAAGAAAGGTTAATGCTACAGTTTTACCATATAATGTTGCTGTGCCCGATATTGAAAATTTGCGACCGCAAGGAATTATCATCTCGGGAGGGCCTGGCAGGCCAAATGAATTAATGCCAGACCTAGAACCAATTCTCTCAGCATTTTATGGTCAAATTCCAATTTGGGGAATTGGCTTGGGATTTTTAGCATTAAGCGATTTTTTGAATTTCGAACTTGTTGACTTACCGCAACCATATAGTGGCATTAATTATCCAGTTATTGATCAAAATACAAACAAGATTTGGCAAGTGGCTATGAATATTGATCAACTGGTTCTGCCAAACAGCGTTCAATTCAAAATGGAAAGAGAATTTTACGATCTTCACAGTGAATTACTTGCCGGTTACAGTAATAAAACCAATAAGGTAATTGGTACAGCTTTCAATGCCGAAGGAGCACCAGGAAGTCTAGATGCTCTTCCCATTTTTGATAACTTTGTAAAGATGATGGTGTAAACATGCCTTTAGATAATGATTTAGATAAAGTATTAATCATTGGATCAGGTCCAACTTTAGTCGGTAAAGTATCTGAGACTGATTTATTAGTTGAAGATGCTATTAAAGCACTTTTCGAAGAGGATATTCAAGTAGTTTTAGTCAATCCTAACCCTGCAACTATTTCTACTGATAAGAAGCCCGGGTTAACCGTATATCTTGAACCAATGACCTTGGAATTTCTCAAAAGAATAATTCGCATGGAAGAACCAAATGCCATTATATCTGCTTATGGCTCTACAACTGGCTTAAAAGTTACCCGGGAACTTGTTCAAGATGGTATTTTGAGGCGAATGGGAGTGCGCTTGTTAACTTTAAACAAAGGCACTTTGGCAATGGACAATCACCAAAAAATGAATGCTTTTTTGACAGAAAATCAGATCGAGGCAAGCAAATATTGGAATCTAACTGATTTCGATGCAATTAATTTGCAAAGGCAATTGGAAGAGTCCGTTCACTTCCCTGTGATGCTTATCAAACAAAAAGATGCAGGATTTAACCCAAAAATTATTTTTAATAATATTACTGATCTGAACGAATATTTACAAAAAGAAAAACGACTGGAAAATTTTTCATTTGGCAATTATCACTTAGCAGAAGACTTATCTTCTTGGGACGAAATAATTGTCAATATTATTCGTGATAGTTCAGGAAACACGCTTTTTACTAATCTAGCAGATACTATTGAGTCTGTAGCTATAAATGCCGGTGATTCAGCAGCTGTAATGCCCGCCTTGACTCTTAACAATGACCAAGTACAAAGAATTCGGGCAATTTCCCAAAAAATAGCGGCTAGTTTACAAATAATAGGAATTTTAAATATACATTTTGCTGTTAAACACGAAGGTACTAAATTTGTAGTCAAAGTTTTATCGATAAAGCCGAGGCTAACCCGTAGCGCTATTTGGTCTAAGAGGGTAGGACTATATAGTTTAGGTTATATTGTCTGTAAAATTGCACTCGGCTATCGTTTAGATGAAATTAAAGATCCGTTATCAGGGCTTAATGCCGCAATCGAACCGACCTTAGATAAAGTAGCCATTAGGATGCCATTTTGGTCATTAACGCAATCTGGTAGCAATCATTACAAATTAGGCAACAGAATGCAGGCGAGTGGAGAAGCTATTGGTTTAGGTACAAATTTTGAATCTGCTTTTTTAAAAGGTCTGGCTTCAACAGTTAATATAAAAATGTCACTAAGCGTTTTGCAGGCGGAAAAAGCTAAGGATAAATCAGAAATTATTTCTGATCTAAAACAACCGGATGAATTACATTTACTTAAGCTACTTGCTGCAATTGCAAAAGGTTTTAGTTATCAAGAATTACATGAAATTGTTCATATTCATCCGGTATATTTTCAAAAACTGTATCATATAGTTGAAATTGGTCATAAATTAGTAAATGAGCACTTAACCGATGAATTACTAATTGAAGCCAAAAAGAGGGGCTTTCGTAATCTCTTAATTGCTAACTTAGCTAACAGCAGTGTGGGTGCAATTGAAAAAAAACTTGCAAAAATACATTTAAAACCCGCCTTCCAGCAAATTGATGGCACTGCGGGAACCATTAAGCCATTAGTTAAAGCATATTATGGCTCATTTGGAGTTCAAGACGAAAGCCGAGTTTTGCCTGCCGCTAAAAAGGTTTTAATAATTGGAATGCTGCCATCACAAGTGTCAGTTACAAGTGAATTCGACTACATGATAAGCCATGCAATTGATACTTTACATAATAATAATTATGACATTATTTTGCTTTCAAATAACGATGAGTCAGTTGCTATTAGCTACAAGAGAGTAGACAAAGTTTATTTTGAGCCAATTACAGTTGAAAGTATTCTGCAAATTACCGAGAAAGAAAAAATCAAAGATGTTTTAATACAATTTTCTGGTAAAGAGATGAATGCTCTGTGTAAGAAATTAATCGAAAACGGTCTGAATATTTTAGGTAACAAGAATGTTAATCCTAAAGATCGCATAGAGCAGGCCTTAACTAAAACAGTAAAAAATTTAAGTCAAAACAAAGTGCTAACGACTGTTAATAAAAGTGCAGCCCAAAAGTTCATTATAGAACACGGATTTCCAATTTTAATTGGTGGTTTTAATAATTTGGGAGTAAAGCAAAAATCAGCTGTCGTTTATGATTTACCCGCCTTAAAAAAATATTTAGAAGAAAATCAACTTTCTAAGGTAAGCTTATCTCATTTTATTGAAGGAAATAAATATGAGATTACTGCCATTTCAGATGGTAAAAATGTAACTCTGCCAGGTATTATTGAGCACTTAGAACAAACAGGTTCACATGCGTCAGATTCAATAGCTGTTTTTAAACCACAAAACTTATCCAAAACGGCCAAGAAATTATTAACTGAATTTGCTATTACATTAATTAAACGTCTAAATATGCGCGGTATTTTTACTTTACATTTCTTAATTGTTGATAAAAAAGTATATTTATTACAAATTAAGCCTTATGCCGGCCATAATATCGCTTTTCTTTCCAAGGCTCTTGGTAAGGATATTACCAAATGTGCGACAGAAGTTTTAATCGGAAAGTCTTTGCCTGAATTAGGGTACAAAAGTGGATTATGGCGTTCAAATAGCTTTATATTTGTTAAAATGCCAGTCTTTTCTTATATTAATTATCAAAGTGAAAATACGTTCGATTCAAAAATGAAGTCTTCTGGTTCTGTTATGGGCAGGGATACCGAACTGGCAAAAGCTTTATACAAAGGGTATGAAGCTAGTGGTTTAAAAATACCAAGTTATGGAATAATTTTTATATCTGTGCGCGACGAAGATAAGAAAAAAGTTACAGAATTGGCTCAGAGATTTTATCGTTTAGGTTTTAAAATAATTGCAACCGAGGGTACGGCTAATGAATTGGCAGAAGCCGGTATTACAACTGGAATAGTGTCCAAAATTAGTCATGGCTCTCGCAGCTTATTAGACAAGATTCGCCAACATAAGATTGATATGGTAATAAATATTACTAATTTATCTGATTCCGCTAGTGATGATGCAACTAGAATACGCGATGAGGCTTTGAATCAGAACATACCAGTGTTTTCAAGCATCGAAACTACTGAACTTATTTTAAGTGTTTTAGAGTCTTTATCTTTAACTACTCAGCCGATTTAAAAAGCGAGGATGATTTTTTCTTCATCCTCGTTTTTTTAATTTATTCTCTTAGATAATACCCTGGTTTTTTCAGGGGTTACTGCAATTGAATTTTGACCAGTATAAATGACAAAGCCTGGTTTTGCTCCATTTGGTTTTTTGACACGTTTATCTTGAACATAATCGACTTGTACGTGCGCAGAATTTTTAGCTTTAGAGAAATATGCGGCAATTTCAGCTGTTTCTAAAATGTCTTCATCTGTTGCTTCAGATGATTGCAAAATCACGTGTGAGCCCGGAATATTTTTAACATGAAACCAAATATCATTTTTATTGGCTTTTTTTAAAGTTAACCAGTCATTTTGCAAATTATTCTTGCCAACTAAAACAGTTTTACCCGAAGATATACGAAATTTATTCAAATTCTTTTCGGTAATCTTCTTTTTCCGTTTTGGTTTTTGGGGCTTCTTCAAATATCCCTGGTTCATTAACTCTTCAGTAATTTGATCGATATCTTGCGGTTCAGCATTATCAATTGCAGTCTGAACAGAATCAAAATAATCTAAGTTATCCTGAGCAATAGATATTTGCTTTTTAACGTGTTTAATAGAATCACGTAATTTTTTATATTTAGTGAAATATTTTTGCGCATTACGAGCAGGAGAGAGGGTAACATCAAGTTTAATTTTTAGTGGGCGATTATTATCATAATAATTTGGCAAAGAAACTTCTGTCATTCCTGGCTTAACGTGAGATAAATTTGCGTTAAGGATTTCTCCTTGTATCCTGTATCCTTCAGAATTTTCTGCCTGTTCCAGCTGCTTTTTGAGCTTAATGATTTTTTTGGTTAATTTTTTGTACTCATTTTTGATTAGTCGCTCAATTTGAGCTGACTTCTGTCGTACCCAATCCTGATTTGACTGATACTCGTAAAACTCAGCTAAAGCATGATTAATATCCGGATCAGCACTTTCTTTTGTCAGGTTAAGATGGTAGGGTAGGTAGGGAAAAATCTTACGTTTATTTTTTGGCGTTTTTAATATAAAAGCGCCCTTTTTATTAAACTGACCCATAAAAGTCTTAAAGGACGAATAAGAAAAATCATCTTCTAAATAACCAATGAGCTCCTGGCGATCGTCACGATCCAGGCCACTAATTTGACCAGCAAAATCTACTGGATCGGAATGTATAGCCTTTTCTTTAAACTCTTTTTCTGTCACTTCAAAGCCGTTTATTCCAGATATTAAGGGCGGTAATTCATATTTTGCTTTAGGTAAAAGCAGCCGCACTCTGTTTTCATCTGGATTAATCCGTTTAAGCAAATCGATTATATGTCCACTTTTTTGATCATAGAGTATGACATTACTATGTCGTCCCATTAATTCTAATGATAAAACTAACTGAACTTGATCTCCCAGCTCATTACGATTACTAAAATTGAAATTTACTATGCGGTCAACGCCTAGTTGTTCAATCTCTTTTAATACTGAGCCTTCCAAATATTTGCGCAGCACCATCACAAAAGTGGGAGCCTTATCAGGATTGGCAATAGTTTGGTTAGTTATGTAAAACCTAGGGTATTGCGCATTAGCTGATAATAACAACTGAATATTTTTGCGCTCTTTTCTAAAAGTTAATACTAAATCTTGTTCAAATGGTTGGTATATTTTTGAAAGCCGACCATTGATTATTTTTGGCTTAACACTATTTAAAAGACTATGTATGAATAAGCCGTCAAAAGCCATAATTATCACCTCAAAACACGCTTACTATTATATCAATTATTAAACAATTTGTATTCGCTTTAGGCATTTTTTATGAATAAATCTTAAAAAAGAGTACCACTAATCATATATTAATTATAAATCTACTTTTTAAAGCAGCTATTGCAAAAAACTGATATACTGGTAATATAGATTTAAAGTTATCAATATAAATATTTATAAGCAAAAAATAATAGTAAATAATATTACTATACAGGTAACCCAATTGTTTCACAAACTAATTTTCTTTGGGAAAACATATGGACTTTTTAAAAACATGCTTATAAGTTATTTTGGTTTTTATCAGAAAAGGTAGTTAAATGGATGTTTTATCTTTTAGCACAATTGCGGGAAATATAAAAAACGAAATAAATAGAAAATGTGGCTTAAATTTATCACAAACTAGAATTTTGCTATATTTCGATCAAAATGACAATGCAGCTTTAAAAATGGGAGATTTAGCTGATAACTTAAAAATTTCGCTATCGACATTGAGCAGACAATTACAACAGAAAAAAACAGTGAGTTTTATTACTGTTAAAAGATCCGAGAGAGATTCAAGCAAAACTGTTTTGCTTAATGAAACAGGACTTCAAAAAGTCGTTCAATTAAAACGTGTATTAAAAGAGATTGAAGAATTGCTACTGCGCGGGATTAGCAAGCAAGAAGTAGCAGTTTTCAACCATATTTTCAGTGAATTAGTGCAAAGAAGTGAGAAATAATTTGTTCTGCTAGTTGATGGTCGAAACACTTATTTTTTTATGCTATAATTCTTGTATGTTGTACAGACAAAAGCGAAAGGTAAGTTAGATGAAGATTGCTTTAGTTACTGATAGTACCAGCGCCATAACAAAACAAGAGGCGGAAAAAAACAATATTATTGTTATATCTATTCCTATAATCATAGGTCAAAAAGAGTACTTAGAAAATGTTGATATTACTTCTGACCAGCTCTTTAAGATGCAAAGAGAAGGAGCAGATTTTCCTAAGACTTCTCAGCCTAGTAGCGGTGATTTAGTTCGTCTTTTTGATCGCTTATATGATGAAGGTTATGAGGCTATTATCGCAATTACATTATCAAGCGGAATTTCAGGATTTTATCAGACGCTTTGTAATATATCGGAAAACAATCCCAAATATAATCTACATGCTATAGATTCAAGGATGACAGTTCGTCTGCAGGGAAATTTGGTTTTAGCTGCAGCCAGAATGATAAAGAATGGTGTTGACCTTGATACCATTCTGGCAAAATTAGATAAAATCAAATCAACCATAGATGAGATTTTTGTCGTCAACGATTTAAAAAATCTGAGTCGTGGTGGTCGTTTGAGCAATGCAACTGCTTTTATTGGATCCATGCTGAACATTAAGCCACTGCTTACTTTTAAAGATGGGGATATTGTGGCATTTGATAAGATTCGATCTATGAAACGAGCTTTTATCAAAATTAAGAGCTTGACAGTGGAAAAGATTGATAAGTTGCCTTATAAAGACCAAATTAAACTTTTTATCATTGATTCTAATGATAAAAGTCAAGCTGAAGAAGCAGAGGACTTTTTAAAGGAGAAATTTCCCAAGCAAAATATTTCAGTAACGAAGTTTAGTCCGGTTATTGCGACGCATTTGGGAGAAAAATCTTTTGCCATTGGCTGGATGATAGATATTGATAAAATTGATTTAACAAAGTAAGAGCAACCTTTGAGAGGCTGCTTTTTTGCTAAAAAATTGAGGCTTTTTATGAAAAAATTAGACCAACTATCAAGGTGGGCAATAGAACTACAAAGTATTGCTCAAGATGGCATTGAATACGGCCACGATCGTTTTGATAGAGAAAGATACCAACAGATAAGAGAAATTGCCACAAAGATGATGGCTGCTAAAACTGGTGAGCCGATTGATGTGATTAAGGGGTTATTTAGTAGTGATGACGGTTATCAGACACCTAAAGTATCTACCAGAGCAGCAATTTTTAATAACCAAAAAATTTTGCTGGTGAAAGAGTCTACCGACAATTTATGGTCAATGCCAGGCGGGTGGTGTGAGCCAAATATGACGGTTAAAGCAAATTGTATAAAGGAGGCAGAAGAAGAATCTGGACATAGAATTGCGGTTGAGCAACTCATTGCCATAAATAACCATTCAACTAACATTCATTACAAAAAGCGCGTTGAACGCGCTATCAATGTATGCAATGTTATTTTTCTCTGCAGAGATTTAGGAGGAAAATTTGTCAATAATATTGAAACTGAAAAATGCTCATTCTTTGACTTTGATAATCTGCCACCTTTGTCAGTACCACGAAACTCTTTAGCAGAAATAAAAATGTGCTTTGAGGCTAACCAAAGCTCAAATTGGCAGACCAGATTCGAATAACCAAAAAAGCAAGTATGATTATGCTTGTTTTTTACTGTTATTTTTATCAGCTTCAGTAATCTCATTCAATGCAGCCCTTTGCTTTTTTTGATCAACGTGGGTATATAAATCAGTTGCTGAAGTTCCTTTTTGTCCCAGTTGCTGAGCAACCAAAACCTGGTCCTTAGTCACACCATATAATTCTGAAGCCACAGTATGGCGCAATTTATGAGGGGTAAGTGGATGACCAAAGGCAGCTGAATATTTATTAACCATCTTTTCAATTGCACTGGCAGTAATCCTTCTGGTTTTATTGTGCCACCGTGTAAGAAAGAATGCTGAATCTTTTTTTGAGGCTGAATAACGTTCCTGGCGAATCTTTTGATATCGTCTGATATAAATTATTGTCCATTCGGCAATTGGAACGCTGTCTCTTTGACCACCTTTACGTGTTACGTCTAACGTAGCCTTTTTAAAATTAATGTCAGAAACATCAATTCCTGCGCATTCTGAGACCCTTATTCCTGTTCCCAAAATTAATGCAATAATTGCCATATCACGTTCTTTATTAACTTTAAAACCAGGTAGAGCATGTTTATTGCATTGAAGTTCATATTTAGTAGCAATAAAGTCTAGAAACTGATACTTTAATTTGCCGGTATACATGTGTGATTCTAAGACGTGTGCGCGGTAGTTCAGCGTTTCAGTATTATTGAGGGAATCAATTTTAAGCATTACGTTTCGTTCAAAATATGGCTGACCATTAATATTGTCGGCAGTTATGGTTAAAAACTTAAACAAGGACCTTAACGCATTTATGGAACGGTTGATGGTAGTGGGGGAGTTAAGATTACCCTGCTTATTTTTGACGTGGCCTAAATAGTTGATGTAAAGCATAATGTCATTGCGTTGCAATTTGGCCAAAGTTTTGGTTTCAATTGTCTGATTATTTTTTGCCTGTGAAATGCCTTCTTGGCGCAGCCAATCAAAAAAACGTCTGATTTCTGTTAAATATTGATAGGATGTAGCTAAAGAATGATTGGTGCCAAAGTTATAATCTTTGACAAAATCCGGCATTTTTTTTAATTCATCATCGATTAGATCTAAGTATTTTTTGGTTTCCACGTAACAAAATTCTCCTGACTAAAATAATTATGTATTCTATTATAAAGCAAAACCAGAATGTATGTTTGTCTATTTTGTTCTTATTACTCTAAATAAGAAAGGGAAAATAAATAGGCACTCGCTCAAATGAATTTAGCATATAGATTATTTTAAACTGTAGCTTAATTTGCTGGAAATTAAGAGGGTGATTTGACTATTTAAGTCCAACAATTAATAGATAAAATATAGTATTTAGAACAAAATTAGGGGGCATTAGGAGTGAAATTCAAGTAATTAAAGCTGGACTGTAGCGTAGCTTTAAAGAGGGGGAAGGCAGGCTTATCTAAAAGCTATACTTTATATTTATAGCAAAATTTAATATATCCAGCTTAAAATTTTGCTCGTTAATTGCTAAATTGTGAGCTTTAACGTCTGATGTAAATGAAACTCTGACTGCAATATTTCCTTTATTTGCTTTCATTAAAACTATAATTTTAATGAAAGCAATAAAACAAAAGTGACGTAGACGTAATAGTACTATTTTTAGTAATTCGCGCACTTTTGATTTATACAATTTAAAAAAGTCGTTAAACTTACACTAATGATTCACACTCAATGCTTAAACTTTTACAATTTAAACTAAATGTTGTTTCCATATTATTTTTTTAAATTTGAATATGGAAATCTGCCTATGTCAGAAAAATTTGACTGATACTGAGATAATTAATAGCGGTTAACTGATTAGTTAAGCGATTTTTGAATTTTAAAAGACTCTAAATACTTGTGTGAGCATTAAAAATTTTTAGTTTAGAACATTTAAGCAAGGTATTTGTCCATCAGCCCTCTATCTTTAATTTCTAATATAACTTTACATAATATATATTATACGAAGTTTAATCTTATTACTGCAGTATGATGAAATATATCAAACCTAAATCACCCGCTTGAACTCAAGCAAAAATTACTTGATATTCAAAATTCGCTAAAAGTTTTCTGATAAAGACTGACAGTGTATTTTTATGATTGAGATAGAAATTTCAGTTTAATTTTAACTTGCAATATAAGAATTACCCGAACAGTTATAACATACTACCCCAAAATATAGTTAATCTATCCGCAGTTAATTTCTATATTCAAAATAACTAGCATAAATATGGAAAAATATAAATAAAAGCGCTTTCTAAGTTTGATAAATATATAAACCCATTTAGTTGTGCTCTTTTTTGAGCAAGTGTCTTTCTACTCGCAGCCCTGGCAAGCGAAAGCAGTCTTTGATATAATATTTGCCAATCTTTCCTTTTTCACTTTAGGTTTATTAATTGGTGCTTTTTTATTTTATTTTCCCAAAAAATAGCTTACAATACTATGTGGGGTATAGTTTAAAACATTTAGTTTGAGTTTAATTTTGCTAAAAGCAAGTGTTTTATTCATTATTTTTTTATTTTAATGTTTAATTCTATAATTAATCTGTTATTATAGAATATGGATTTATTTTTTTGAAAGGGTTGAATTTATTCCATGAGTATAAATTTAGGAAAAGAAATATGTCGCAGGCGACGTGAACAGAAATTAACCCAGGAGGATCTCGCTGAATTAAGCGATTTATCGGTCAATTTTATTTCCCGTCTTGAGCGTACCAAAAACCAGAATATTAGTATTCAAAAGCTTGACTCCATTGCCAGAGCCTTAAATACAACTACACCAGATATTATTATGAATGCTTATCGCTTTAAAGAAGTTAAAGTTGAAAATCATCAAGATAATACTCCAGTATTTATTAAGAAGGTTCTTAATGAACTTAGAAAAATGTCACCTGACAAAGCTGAAAGAGTATGCAAATCATTCATCATTTTGGCTAAAGAAATTAACAAAGATTAAAAAAACACGAAATAGATTTTCTCTATTTCGTGTTTTTTAAATTACTTAAAAGCTTCAGTTAACGGTGGCACAACCTGTTTCTTTCTTGAAACAACACCTGGCAAGCTAATTTCAGAATCCTTAACCTCACCAAATGCCTTTTCAAATGAAGCCAAAGCCTCATCTGAACCTATAACTAATGCAGTTGAATCTGAGTCAAGTACATTAGTTATAAGCAGCATAAATAAATCGTAGCCTTCAGAATTGGCGGAGTCTTCCATTGTCTTTAAGAAAGCCTTTTTACGTTCCAAAGCCTCTGGTAAGTCAACTACATTGATTTGAGCAACCCGAACATTCTTGCCATTCAAATCAAATGATTTAGCATCTAGATCAATTAATTCTTCTTCCGATTTACTTGCTATATTGGTTCCAGCCTTCAGTTCTTCCAAACCATATTTTTGGTAATCAACATTAGCAATTTCTGCAAGTTCCTGAACAGCCTTTTTATCTCTCTCAGTAGTAGTTGGCGATTTTAGCAATAATGTGTCTGATATTATTGCTGAGAGCATAATTCCAGCAATATTTTTGGGAATTTCCACCTTAAAATGCTTGTACAGTCCATACATAATTGTACTTGTGCAACCTACAGGTTCCGCAAGATAAAACAGAGGCATACTTGTATTAAAATTCATAATTCTATGATGGTCAACAACATGTGTTACAGTCACTTTATCAATATCGGAAACGCTTTGCTGCGGTTCATTATGATCGACTAGCATTACCTTATCCACTTCATTAGCAGCTGTTTTAATAACTCTTGGTGCTTCAAAACCAAATTTCTTTAAGGCAAAGGCTGTTTCATCGTTAGGTTCACCTAAAGCAACCGCTTCTGTATTGTAGCCTAATTTATTTTGCAAATATGAATATGCAATCGCTGTTCCTATGGCATCAGTATCTGGATTTTGATGACCAAAAACTAATTCTTTTTCCATTTAACTTTCCCCTGTTTCTTTTAATTTTTTTACTTATCTTCTAGTTTACCTAATAAAACCTTTTCTTCCCAGAAAAAATTTAAATTTATATTTTAGTTTAAATAATTGATTATGTCTTATTGATTGTAAGATGAATTAAACTTTCAAAAACTTTTTAAATTCGGCCAAAAAGTTTTCAATCCGAGGAACTTCTTTCTTACCCTTGCGATAGATAATTGATGTTGTGAATTTGGGAACACCTTTTAAAAATACTGGTTTTAAATCAATTTCGTCTTGGTTAAGCTGATAATATGATTCACTTACAACTGTCTCATAATCAGTTTCCTGCGCTGTATCAACCATTTGCTTTGTCGAAGTAAAGGTTAAAGGAACATTTAACCCGTTTTTAGCATTTAATTTTGAGCCTAATTTATCTTTTAGTAATTGAGTTAAATAAAAGCCATCCGGATAAAGTACCCAATTTTTTCCTAAAAATTTGGAAACTGGGTATGCCCTTTTTGCCACAAAATTAGAATTGTGTGTCAAAATTGTCAATCTCTCTTGTGTGACCTTCATTTGTTCATACTGATTCTGAATATTGGATTGACTTTTCTTAGCAGTTTCAGGAACATAAAGCAAGCCTAAATCAATTAAATTATTATCAAGATTATACCAAAGATCTTTCCGGTTAAAATAAGAGATACTAATAGTAATATTCGGAAACTTTTGGTTAAACTCAATCAAAAACCGTCTGAGCAGATCAGAATCAACACTTTCTAAAACACCTATTGCAATATTACCCTTGTCAGCCTGAGTAAATTCTTGAATATCACTAACCACAGAATTAATGGTTCCAAGCAATTGAATCGCTCCAGTTTGCAATTGCTTACCCGCTTCCGTTAGGTAAAGCTTTTTACCCATTTGTCCAAATAACGGCGTTCCAATTGCATGCTCGATTTTCTTAATTTGTTGAGTTAAAGCCGGTTGAGTAATGCCCAGGATTTGAGCTGCCTGAGTATAATTCATAGTATCAATTAATTGCAAAAAATAATGTAGGGACTTGGTTGAGAGTATTGTATCTGTTTTAGGCATAATATTATTCCTTCTATCTTAACAATAATATGGCTCTATATATATGCTATTATCAATCAAAAACCCCTTTGTGTCAAAGTATTATTATAATTCAATAAAGCACTTTCACAATTTATTGATATCATTAAATAAACTAAAATTAATTATTGCCTGATGGCCTACTTAGTTTTATATTAACTGGCTCCCCGTCACTAGTAGTATCAATCACAAATGAACCATTCGAATATCTATCACCTAACGGATAAGCACTAGTTAAGATCTTTATGTGCCTTTTACTCTTAGTGGTTACAATTAAAGTATGATCTTGCCCATAAGACGTAACCGCGACAATGCGGTGTGGCTTAGTTTTAAGTTCTCGTAATACAAGTACCCCTCGTTTGGCACGTGATACTTTATTTACCAGATTAGCTTTAAATTGTTTAAACGCCCCTCTTTGTGTAATTATGCCAACATGAACCAAGTCAAGATAATTAGGATTTATTAAGATATAAGAAATGACATAGTCCGCAGGCTTAAGATTGACAGACTTTACTCCAAACGATTTGGCTCCAGATTCTGGAATTTCTACCAAATTATAGCGAATAGCATATGCGTTATGAGTAAATAAAATTATTTCGTCATTACTGTTATTCTTAACTAAATCAACGCGAACAACCATGCTGTCTGATTTTTTCATTTTTAGCGCTGTAATTGCTCGTGAACGATAAGTTCTTGTAGGTTGCAAATTACTTAATTGTAATTGTTTGATATAGCCATCATTGGTAGCAAGTAAAAAGTTGACATTTTGGTTTAAGTTGTCGAGGTCAAATACACGAATAATGTTTTCATCATCATTTAACCCAATTTCTTGAGACAAATGTTGGCCAGTTTCCTTCCACTTTGCCTCAACTAGTTCATTTACCGGACGGTAAATAACATTTCCTCGACTGGTAAAAAGGTATAAATTGGTTAAAGTAGATACTGTTTTTTCAAATACCACATCATCCCCGCTTGGCAAGCCGTTATCTTCATCATCACTTGACTGCCAGGAACGAATAGAAGATCTTTTCAAGTAGCCATCGCGACTTATCAACACACGTACTTGTTCATCGGCTACTAGAGCTTTTTCATCAATTTGGATCTTAGCATTTGCAGAAGAAATTTCGGTCCTTCTTGGATTACCAAATTCTTTTTTAACAAGTGATAGTTCTTTAACTATTTCCTTTTCCAAAGTTTTGTTATTAGATAAAAGCTCCTTAAAACGAGCTATCTTTTCGCTTAATTCCGTTTGCTCTTTAACTAAAGCATCTACATCGGTATTAGTAAGTCTATATAGTTGCAAAGAAACAATTGCTTCAGCTTGTCGAGCTGAAAATTCAAATTCATTAGACAAATTTTTCTTAGCTTCAGCCTTATTTTTTGATGAGCGAATGACTTTGATCACTTGATCTAAAATGTCCATGGCATGAATCAAACCCTGGATAATTTCCAGACGTTCTTCAGCTTTATTTAAATCATACTTAGTTCTTTTGGTAACTACCTCTTTTTCATGTTCTAAGTATGAGGACAAGATATGCTTTAAGCCAACTTGCATTGGCGTCATGTGATCAATAGCAACCATATTGAAATTATAGGAAACCTGTAATTCAGTATTTTTAAAGAGATAATTTAAAATATTTTGTGCATCGGCGCCCTTTTTCAATTCGACTACAATTGACAAACCATGACGGTCAGTTTCATCCCGGACCTCAGCTATCCCGTCAATTTCTCTGTTAAGCCGAATCTCATCCATTTTTTTAACTAACAGGGCTTTATTAACAGCAAAAGGAATTTCCGTAATTACAATTTCTTCCCGGTGCCCTCTTATTTCTTGAATAGAAGATTTAGCTCTTACCTGTATTCGGCCACGCCCTGTCTCATAAGCTTCACGTAAGCCTTTTTCGCCCAGAACAATTGCTCCAGTTGGAAAATCAGGACCTTTGACAAATTGCATCAGATCGCTAAGAGTGGCATTAGGATTTTTTAGCAAATAGATAGTCGCATCAATTACTTCGGTTAAATTATGTGGCGGAATTTCTGTAGCATAGCCCGCTGAAATACCGGTAGAACCATTAACTAGTAAATTGGGAAAACGTACCGGCAAAACGGTGGGCTCATATTCGGTATCGTCAAAATTCAGGACCATATTGACTGTATTTTTATCAATATCCTGCAGTAACATGTTAGATATTTTACTCAAACGAGATTCAGTATAACGCATAGCTGCGGGGCCATCCCCGTCCATTGAGCCATTATTACCATGCATTTCAATTAAAGGCTCACGCATTTTCCAATCTTGTGAGAGGTGGACTAAAGCTCCATAAATTGAACTGTCACCATGAGGGTGAAAATTACCCATAATATTACCCACAGCTTTAGCTGCTTTTTTAAATGGTTTGTCGTAAGTATTGTTATCCTGGAACATGGCATAAAGGATTCTTCTTTGCACGGGTTTTAACCCGTCACGAATATCCGGTAAGGCCCGTTCCTGAATAATGTATTTTGAATATCTTCCAAAACGTTCACCCATGACCTGCTCAAGCGGCATTTCACGAATTCGTTCTTTTGTAGCCATTAATTAAAAACCTCTTTTATTCATTTTCTTCTTCTAAAATTGAAGTGTTATCGCCTAATCTAAACTTAACATTTTCTTCAATCCATTTTCGTCTGGCTCCAGCCTTATCTCCCATTAATGTGGTAACGCGCCGTTCCGCCAAAGCAGCATCATCGATTTTGACACGAATAAGCAGTCTGGTTTCCGGATCCATAGTTGTTTGCCATAATTGCTCGGCATTCATTTCTCCCAGTCCCTTAAATCGCTGTAAAGTATAACCGCGACCCATTTTCTTTTCAGCGGCAGCAAGCTCTTCATCGGTCCAGGAATATTGCACTTGAGCCTTTTTACCACGACCTTTTTGCAGACGATAAAGAGGCGGCAGAGCAATATAAACTTTACCATGTTCAATCATTGGCCTCATATAACGGTAGAAAAAGGTTAACAACAAAATCTGAATATGGGCACCATCATCATCGGCATCCGTCATGATAATTACCTTATCGTAATTGGAGTCTTCCACGTTAAATTCGGTTCCGACTCCGGCGCCGATAGTGTAGATCATAGTGTTAATCTCTTCATTCTTAAAAATATCCTGAAGCTTGGCTTTTTGGGTGTTCAAAACTTTACCACGTAAAGGCAAGATTGCCTGGAACTTACGGTCTCTACCCTGTTTTGCGGAACCACCAGCTGAGTCACCCTCAACCAAAAATAATTCGTTCTTTTTGGGGTTGCGTGATTGTGCTGGAGTTAACTTACCTGAAAGCACTTCTTTTTTGCGCCGTTTTTTACCATTTCGACTTTCATTGCGCGCTTTTTTGGCAGCTTCACGAGCATCCCTTGCTCTTTGCGCCTTTTTTACCAGCTCTTGAGCCAGCTCGCCTTTTTCCATCAGGTAGTATGACATTTTTTCATAAACGATTGCATCAACAACAGATCTTGCTTGCGGAGTGCCCAGTTTACCTTTAGTCTGCCCTTCAAACTCCAACAGCTCTTCAGGGATCTTGACTGATAACACAGCGCTTAAGCCCTCGCGATAATCCGACCCGTCAATGTTTTTATCTTTTTTACCTAACAAGCCCTGCTTTTTAGCATAGTCGTTAAAAGCACGCGTAAAGCCACTACGGGCCCCTACTTCGTGAGTGCCACCGTCTGAAGTGCGCACATTATTAACAAAAGAAACCAGATTTTCTGAGTAGCTGTCACTGTATTGACCGCTAAACTCAACTTCAATTTCATCTTGTTTTCCGGAAAAATAAAAAACATCGCTTAAAGAATCTTTGCCCTCATTGAGATATGAGACAAAAGCTTTAATGCCATCATCATATTTAAAGTCATCATGATGTTCGGGTTCACGTTCGTCAGTTAAAACAAAGCGCACGCCCTTTAACAGAAAAGCAGACTCCCTGATGCGCTCTTGAATAGTTTCGTATTTATATCTGATTGTTGAAAAGATTTTTTCATCAGGTTTAAAAGTAATGGTAGTTCCTGTCGGCTCTTTAGTTTTACCCAAACATTTTAAAGTCCCAACTGGATGACCACCATCTTTGAACTCTTCTTCATAGGCAGTGCCTTCTCGCACAACTTTGACAGCCATATAACTGGAAAGAGCATTAACCACAGAGGATCCAACACCATGAAGCCCACCTGAGGTTTTATAGTTTTGCTCGGTAAATTTACCCCCAGCGTGTAAAACGGTTAAGATGACTTCGATAGTTGGTTTACCCGATTTATGCATTCCAGTAGGCATACCCCGGCCAAAGTCACGAACCGTCACACTGTTATCTTTATGAATCGTCACATCAATTTCGTTACCGAATCCGGCCATTGCTTCATCAACCGAGTTATCTACAATTTCGTAGACTAGCTGGTTTAAGCCATGCACATCGGTTGAGCCAATGTACATGCCTGGACGTTTACGCACGGCTTCCAGACCATGAAGAATCTGAATTGATGAGTCATCATAAGAATTTATTTTTTTATTTGTTTTAACCAAATAGACTCCTCCAGTTAAAAATCATTTATTATTTAGCCCGCAAACGCAATAATCTCTGCTAAAATAGCATTAGACTTTAAGAGAGTGGGATAAAAATGATAAATTTAAATTTAATTCTGATATTTATTCTAGCATATTTGATAGGGTCATTTCCTACAGGCGTGATCGTCGGTAAAATCTTTTTTGCTGAAGATATTAGAGACTATGGCTCCGGCAACATTGGCACTACCAACTCTTTTCGCGTCTTCGGACCATTTGCCGGCAGTGTGGTTCTCATCGTTGATGTTTTAAAAGGAACCCTCGCTACCAACTTACCAAGTATATTTCATCTTAATATGCCCAAATATGTTCTGCTAATATGTGGTGGCCTGGCAAT
Organism: Lactobacillus sp. ESL0260; assembly: GCF_003692935.1. Taxonomy (NCBI): domain Bacteria; kingdom Bacillati; phylum Bacillota; class Bacilli; order Lactobacillales; family Lactobacillaceae; genus Lactobacillus; species Lactobacillus sp. ESL0260. Next base: position 182,461 of record NZ_REHO01000010.1, on the reverse strand, counting down.
CTTGGGACACACATTCTCTATTTTTCTCAAATTTAAGGGCGGAAAAGCTGTAGCAACCAGTGCCGGGCTCTTTTTAGGTTATAATCTCAAGTTTTTCGGCATTTGCGCTCTTATTTTTCTACCATTAGTTTTTATCACGTCTTATGTAAGTCTTTCAAGCCTGATTGCTGTAGTTTTGATATTTATTACAACTTTCTTTTTTCATGATGTTTTTTTGGAAATTATTGTCGGCTGCATCATGATTATCTTGTTTATTCGTCACAGAAGCAATATTAAGCGCTTATTACAGCACCAAGAAAACATAATTCCTTTTGGCTTGTGGTATTGGTATAAGAAAAGACACCACCAACTATAAATACCATTAAAATAAATACGGCTAGCTTCAACAGCTAGCTATTTCATTATAAACTTATGAACATTTGTTCGCAATATTTGTTTTTTATTTTTAAGGCATGAAAAAAGGAAGTCTCGTACTTCCTCTTTTGCTATCTTGAACTAAAAAATTATTCATCTTGATCATGGAAAGCCATGCTAAAACCAGCTGTAAAGGTTCCTCCAGCTGCAAGATGGTTCATACCATACTTTTCTTCCAGCTTTTGGTTGGTATCAGCACGGTCTGCTATCCCCCACCACGGTTCAATACAGACATAATCGGCAGTTGTTGGATATTGTGACCACACGCCCACAAATGGTGCATCTCGCAACCACACATTTACATGAAAATTATTAGCATCAGTTTTTAAAGATACCCTATTATCGTGGCCCCGCATTTGAAAAATTAGCGCGTCATTTTTAAACAGATGATCGCTAAGTGTAATTAAGCTGTTAGTAGAAGCCAATGACCGATTAGGCCAGTCCAAATATGCACCTTTCAAAGGGATATGAACACGTGCACGAGAAGGTTTGGTACTAAAGTAAAAATCTTCCTTGGTTAAAGTATTACTTGTAGGGATATTAAATCCAGGATGACCACCAATACCAAATATCATTTCACCATCCGTTTTGTTAACAACGGTAAAGTTTTCTTCCAATAGATTATTGAGTAAATTGTAATTTACCCGCAATTCAAACTTAAAGGGATAAACTTTCCGGGTCGCTTCAGAATCCGTCAGCAAAAATGTAATACTTTCATCTGTATGACTTACCACTTTAAACTCTAAATCACGGGCAAAACCATGTTGAGTTAAATGATAGGTTTTTCCTTGGTAAGTGTATTCGTCATTTTTTAGTCTTCCAACTATTGGAAAAAGAACAGGTGCATGTCTATTCCAAACTTGAGGATCTGCTTGCCAAATATATTCATATCCACTATGTAAACTTTTTACACTTTGCACTTCAGCACCCTTACTAGCAATTTCAACTTTAAGAATGCTATTTTTGATAGTGTAATTCATGTTTAATCATCACCTTTGTTAAAGAATGAACTTAGTTAGATCTTTATTTGTTATTATATCACTAAGTTTTTCATTAACATATGCTTCAGTTACTGTAATTTCTCCCATCGTCATGTCCGGGCCTTCGTATAAGACATCTTCTAGTAATTTCTCAAGAATTGTTGACAACCGTCTGGCACCAATATTATCTGTTCCTTGGTTGACATCGTAAGCAATTTGCGCAATCCGCTCAACTGCTTCTTGTGTAAAGACTAACTTAATTCCATCGGCTTTCATCAGTGCTACATATTGCTCTAATAATGAGTCCTCAGGGTCCTTAAGGATTTTGACGAAGTCATCTTTTGACAAGGCATTAAGTTCCACTCTAATTGGAAAACGTCCTTGTAATTCGGGGATAAGATCACTCGGCTTGGACTCTGAAAAAGCGCCTGCTGCAATGAAGAGAATATGGTCTGTAGTTACCGGGCCATATTTCGTCTGAACTGTTGAGCCTTCAACAATTGGCAAAATGTCTCTTTGCACACCTTCACGCGATACTTCTCCAGAAGTTTTTTGGTTGCCAGCTGTAATCTTATCAATTTCATCAATAAAAATGATTCCATTATTGGCGGTACGTTCAATTGCCTTTTGATAAAGAGAATCATAATCAATCATTTTGCGGGATTCTTGTTGAATTAAAACTTCCCGGGCATCTTTGACAGGAAGTGTTCGCTTGATTTTCTTCTTAGGTACTAAATCATTAAGCATTGAACTCATGTCTATTCCCATTTGCCCCATCATGTCACCCATCGGATTAACCTTTGGAGCCTGGTCAACTTCGATTGTAACCTCACGATTTTCAAGCAGACCTTTATTTAACTGTTCTGAAACAGTCAATCTCTCATTGCGAATATCATCTGTTATCTCTTCTTGATCTGCTGGCGCAGTCTGATCATTGCTTTGACCAGCCGCCATAATCATTGACATCATGTCTTGCCATTCCTGCATTTGATTCTTTCGCTTATCACGCTTAATTCCGGGTACAAGCAAGCGTACTAAAATTTTATTGGCTTCTTTAGCTGCCTGAGGGCGAACACGGTCAAATTGATCCTTTTCTTCCATACGAACCGCTTCATTGACTAAATCGCGGACCATCGATTCCACATCACGGCCCACATAACCAACTTCAGTAAATTTTGTAGCTTCTACCTTAACAAACGGGGCGTTGACAATTGCGGCCAATCTTCTGGCAATTTCTGTTTTACCAACACCAGTAGGGCCAGCCATTAACAAATTCTTGGGGGTAATGTCCTCTTGCATTTTCTTTGGTAGTTGCATTCGGCGATAACGATTATACAAAGCAACAGCAACTGCTTTCTTGGCCTCATCCTGCCCTATTATATATTCATTAAGTAAGTTAACTATTTGTTTAGGTGTTTTGGTTTCCATATTTTTTCGCTCCGTTATTACAATTCATCTGTGATAATCTGATCATCAGTGAAGATATCAATTCCAGAGGCTATTTCAACTGCTTCATGAGCAATTTCACTGGCAGTCATATTAGAGGAATGTCTGGTCATTGCAATTGCGGCTGCTTGGGCAAAATTTCCGCCAGAACCAATCGCCACTACATTTTCATCGGGTTCAAGCACTTCACCGTTTCCCGAGATTAGCAAAAGATCTTTTTCATTAAACGCAATCAGCATTGCTTCCAGCTTTTGCAAAGTTGCATCTTTACGCCAAGCCTGAGCCATTTCAACGGCTGCCCTGCGTAAATCTCCACCAAAAGCTTCCAGTTTACCTTCAAGCATATCCTGCAAACTGACAGCATCAGCTACACCACCAGCAAAACCAATTACCACTTGATCATGATAAATACGTCTTATTTTTTTAGCAGTAGCTTTGGCTATTACTTTTTCTCCTAAAGTAACCTGGCCATCACCAGCAATTGCGGTTTTACCATTAAATTTTACTGAACATATTGTAGTCATTATTTTGCCTCATCTTTCTTATCGTTGCGAGCAAAGTATTTTTCATAGTTTGCCTGCAAATGACTCATAGTTACATGCGTGTATATTTGAGTTGTTGACAAATTATCATGGCCTAAGAGTTCTTGTACACTACGCAAGTCGGCGCCGTTATTCAACATTGCCGTTGCAAAGGAATGGCGCAACTCGTGCGGATGTACTTTACCATTAATGCCAGCTCCATTGAAAACTTTTTGCATAATATACTCGATACCACGTTCTGTTAGCCGCTTTCCTGTGTTGTTTAGAAATACATAGCCTAAATCTTCCTGATCATTTAAAAGTTGCTTACGACCATCTTCCAAGTACTTGACCAAAGCAGCTTTAGTCTGATCGTCAAAAGCAACATACCGATCTTTATTACCCTTACCATGAACTAAAATTATCTTTAAATCTAAATCTATTTGTTTTCTTTTTAAATTGCTTACTTCACTGACCCTCATCCCCGTAGTATAAAACAATTCAATTAATGCCAAGTTACGCAAAGTTAACGGGTCAGTTCCAGATAATGAGTCAAAAACCTGCTTAAGTTCAGGAGCATAAAAAAACTGAGGTAATTTGCGCTCTTTGGCACGTAGAATTATGGTCTGTGTCGGATCTATTTTAACAATTTTGCGTCTAGTTAAAAAGCGGTAAAACGACCTAAGACTAGACATCTTGCGCGACTGTGTCGAACGCGCTAAATTTTGATCGGCTAAGTGCTGCAGATATATTTCAATGTCTCTTCTACCTATTTTTTCCCAACCATCAAATCCCCCTGAATCCTGCCAAAACCTTTTTGCAGATTTTAAGTCGGCTTGATAGGAACTAATTGTTTTAGGGCTGTACTGACGCTCATTGAGTAAATAGTCGGTAAAAAGAATTAGTAAATCATCTTGTTGTTCATTCATTTAATTCAATACTTTCTGTTGAAATTCCTTCAAGCTCTCTAAACTTCTCTGGCTTATTTGTAAATGACGTTCTTTCTTATTACGAACCTTAGGCCCTTCTAGTCCAGGTATTAGTGCAAAGCTGGCATTCATTGGCTGAAAATGCTTCATATCAGCGCTAGTGACATAATTAGCCATCGAACCTAAAGCAGTTAATTTGGGAAAAGTCACCGGTTCTTGCCCATTAGCTCTTCTGGCAGCATTAATTCCACAAACAAGACCACTGCCGGCACTTTCAACATAGCCTTCAACCCCGGTAACTTGACCGGCAAAAAATAAGCCAGGCTGCTTTTTTGCCTCATATGCTGGTGTTAAAACTGCAGGTGAAGCCATGTAAGTATTACGATGCATTTTACCATACCTAATAAAACGAGCATGAGCAAGACCGGGAATCATTGAAAAAACGCGTTTCTGTTCGCCATATTTAAGATGCGTTTGGAAACCAACTATATTATACATTGATGCTATTGCATTATCCTGTCTGAGCTGAACCACGGCATAAGGAATTTTGCCAGTAGTCGGATCTTCTAACCCTACAGGCTTAAGGGGACCAAAAAGCATTGTCTTAGGTCCTCTTTTTGCCATTACCTCAATCGGCATGCAACCTTCAAAAACATCACTGTTTTCAAAGTCGTGAACTTCAGCCGTTTCGGCATTAACTAATTCCTGCGCAAAATTCTCATACTCTTCTTTTGTCATGGGGCAATTTAAATATGCAGCCTCTCCTTTATCATAACGTGATTTCTTATAAACGATGTTCATATCGATTGAAGCAGCAGCAATTATCGGAGCTGCGGCATCAAAGAAATGCAAACTTTCTGCACCAGAAAACCTTTGTATTTCTGCGGCAAGCTTGTCACTAGTTAAAGGACCCGTTGCAACAATGGCAATCGTGTCAGACGGGATTTGTGTAATTTCTTTGGTGTAAAAATTAACGTTAGGTAAAGAATGCAACTTGCTTGTGACATAGCCGCTAAATTCAGTCCGATCAACTGCAAGTGCTCCTCCTGCTGGAACTTGAGAATAATCAGCAGCCGCCATAATTAGTGAATCAAGTTGCCGCATTTCTTCTTTTAATAACCCAACCGCATTAGATAATTGATTCGAACGCATTGAGTTGGTACATACCAGTTCGGCCAGCTGGTCAGTTTTATGAGCAGGAGTCATTTTTTCCGGACGCATTTCATAAAAATCAACCGTGATTCCACGTTTAGCTAATTGCCAAGCTGCTTCACTACCAGCTAAGCCACCACCGATTACAGTTACTTTTTCAGGCATATCATCATATTCCTTTACTAAAATTATTTTCTTATATACAAGAATATCATCAAACCACAAATGATCTGATGATATTAACATAAATTTAACTTTCTAACGGATTTTTCTCATTATTGGCTTCTTCTTTATAATCGCCGTTCGGACAAAGAACAACAGGTCCCTTTTTATTTCTCTTTTCAATGAGAAAATGACCGCAGTTGGGACAGTTACGGTTAATCGGTTTATCCCAGGAAACAAAATCACAATCCGGGTAGCGCGAACAACCATAAAACTTACGGTTACGCTTAGACTTTTTCTCAATAACGTCACCCTTGCCACATTTAGGACAGATAACGCCCACCTTTTTCACTATTGCTTTGGTGTTACGACAATCAGGAAAACGAGAACAAGCATAAAACTTACCATAACGTCCCATTTTAATAACCATTGGTGCACCACAAATGTCACAATTAAATCCTGCAGGCTCATCCTTAATTTGCACCTTTTTAATACCGGCAGCGGCTTTGTCTAATTCTTTTTTAAAGGGATGGTAATATTCATCGATGACTTTAACCCAGTTTTTCTTACCCTCTTCGATTCCGTCAAGGTCATTTTCAAGTTGGGCCGTAAAATCGATATTGACGATATCAGGGAAAAATTGCTCAATTAAATTGTCTACGATCTCCCCCAATTCGGTTGGTACAATCGCTTTACTATCCAATTTCACGTAATAACGACGCTGAATTGTATCAATAGTAGGCGCATAAGTTGAAGGCCGACCGACACCATTTTCTTCAAGCGCGTGAACTAAGCTTGCTTCGGTATATCTAGCAGGTGGCATGGTGAAATGTTGCTTGTTATCTGATTTAGTCAGTTTGACTTCATCGCCATTATTTAATTCCGGCAGTTCAATATTGGTTTCCTGCTGGTTATCATAAACCTTGGTAAACCCGGCAAATTTCATTTTAGAACCGGTTGTTCTATAAATTACTCCATTTTGAGTAATATCTGCTCTTACCGTATCATATACAGCAGGAGTCATTTCACTGGCTAAAAAGCGAGACCAAATTAACTTATATAAACGATACTGTTCAGTTGTTAAAACGGATTTAAGCGACTCTGGTGTGCGATAGACGCTAGTTGGTCGAATTGCCTCGTGGGCATCTTGAGCATCTTCTTGATTTTTAAAATGGCGAGCCCCTTTGGCAGCGTATTCTTTACCATATTTCTCGTTTAAAAATCTTGAAGCTTCAGCCTGCGCCACCGGAGAAGTACGTTTAGAGTCTGTTCTCATATAGGTAATTAGACCAACAGTGCCCTGCTTACCCAGACTAATTCCCTCATACAATTGTTGAGCAATACTCATTGTTCTCCTAGTACGATAATTCAAGCGCTTATTGGCTTCCTGCTGCAAAGTGGATGTAGTAAACGGAGCAGCTGGTTGGCGCCGGCGTTCACGTTTAACCACATTCTCAACTTGAAAAATTTTCTTTTTATCGACTTTAGTTAAAACATTTTGTACAGCATCATTATTCGGCAAATCAGTTTTCTTGCCGTTTATCCCCCAGAATTGACCCTTAAAAGTCTTGGCCGCTTTTTTGAATTCAGCGTCAATTGTCCAGTATTCCTGGGGCTTAAAGTTCTTGATCTCTTTTTCCCGATCAATCACCAGCTTTAAAGCAACTGACTGAACACGTCCAGCACTCAAGCCTTTTTTAACTTTTTCCCATAAAATAGGAGAAAGAGAGTAGCCCACAATTCTATCCAGAATTCTCCTGGCCTGTTGCGCGTTAACAGTATCCATGTCGATGGTTCGAGGATTTTTAAAACTGTTTTTGACGGCATCTTTAGTGACTTCATTAAAAGTAACTCGATTTTTGTCTTTTTGGTCTAAATTAAGAACATGGGCAACGTGCCAGGCAATGGCTTCACCTTCGCGATCGGGGTCGGACGCTAAATAAACATCTTTAGCTTTTTTAGCTTCAGACTTAAGTTCCTTAATGGTATCGCCCTTACCCCTAATTGAAATATACTTTGGCTTATAATTATTGTCGAAGTCAATTCCCATCTGTGATTTAGGTAAGTCACGAATGTGTCCTTTTGAAGCGATAACACGATAATTACGCCCCAAATATTTTTCAATAGTTTTAGCCTTTGCCGGAGACTCAACTATGACTAATGTTTTTTTACGTTTCTTTGGCTTTGATTTAGTAGGCATCAAAAGCCTCCTCATTAAATTCTTTTTTAAATACTTAATTGAGAATAGAATATTTAACTACTAATTGTCAAATCTTTCAAGTTAGAAATCAAAATTAGTAATGGGATAAGCTCCTGCTTGAATGAGTTTATTAGGTCCTTGAGAAAGCTCACTGGTAATTGGACCCGGAACAGCATAGATATTACGATTTTCTTGTAAAGCTAAATTAGCTGTAATTAAAGACCCAGATTTTTGCTTGGCTTCTGTGACAATTACACTTTCAGCTATACCAGCTAAAATTCTGTTTCGTTGAGGAAATCTGAATGGCTTAGGCGGAGTATCTGGTAGGTACTCACTTAGTATTAACCCATTTTGTGCAATCTGTTCCTGCACATGACAATTTACCATGGGATAATAATGATTTAAGCCATTACCTACCACCGCTATTGTTTTACCATGATATTTTAATGTTGCTTTGTGTGCCATTACATCTACGCCTTTGGCCAAGCCACTGGCAATTACATAATCATTTTTTATTAAGTTAGGTACAATCTTATTCAAAACAATACTGCTGTAACTGGTCGCCTGCCGTGAGCCGACTATTGTTACGATGTTTTTTTGCAGCAATTGTACATTACCTTGTAAAAATAAAATTAACGGTGGCTGGTATATTTGACGTAAGTTCTCAGGATATTCAGAATCAAAAAAACTGATAATTTGACATTGTTTTTCTACTCTTTTAATCATTTTATCTGCATGCATGTCATTATAAGCATTAATGCAGGTTTTAATCAAGCTGCTTGTCAAATCCAAATTTTTGATAGTTTGAATAGTGACCTCATCAACATTTAACTGACTCGCAACTCGTAACATCTTAACATAACCGATGTTTTTTTGTAATTTCAGGCGTAAAAGAAAGCTGGTAATTTCCATAAAAAAACCTCCTATATACAAATACGTAAAAAGGAGGAATATTTTTTATTGATAAAAAGAATTTACAGGTGCAAAAGTTTTGCGGTGAATTGGACATGGCCCGTATTTTTTGAGCGCTTGAATATGAGTTTGAGTGCCATAACCAGCATTTTCCTCAAAATGGTATTCCGGATAAATTCGGGCATAGTCCGCCATCAACTTATCCCGGAAAACTTTAGCTACAACCGAGGCTGCGGCAATAGAGTTTGACTTAGAGTCTCCCTTAATTAATCGAACCTGAGGTAGATTAACCGGTACTTGCATGGCATCAACCAGCAAGGCATCAGTTTTAACATGTAAATCCTTTACCGCTTCAGCCATTGCCAACCGGTCTGCCTCGTATATGTTTACTTCATCTATAATCTCAGGACTTTTAACTCCAATTGCCACATCAACTGCTTTTTCTAAAATTAATGGATATAATTCTAAACGCCGACTGGCGCTTAATTTTTTAGAGTCATTAACATCAATTAGATCAAAACTGTTATCAATGACTACAGCAGCTGTTACCACCGGACCGGCTAATGGACCTCTGCCCACCTCATCTACGCCAGCAACTATTTGGCTTTTTGCCCAAAACGTTTTTTCATATGCAAATCTTTTTAAAAAAGCCGCTTTTTTCTTAGCTAATTTTTGCTGACGATTATTGTAACTAAGTAGTAGTTTCTGGACGCCGACACGCGTATCATTTTTCAAGATACTTAAATCTTCTGGACTAACTGCACCCTTAGCAAGTAATTTTTTAATTTCTCCAATCGTCATATGCGATCTAATGTAATCCTTCCTACTTTTCCCTTGCGCAACCTTTGTAGTAGGTACATAGAAAAGCGATCATAATCATCACGCATGCCGTATTCTTCAGTTAATGCCAATAACAAATCTGTGTCATTAATTCGTTCAATTTCAGCTTTTGGTGTACGAGCAAACTTACTTAAACCGTTCAAATAGTGTTTGCGCAATTTTGATAAAACAAATAAAGCTACATCATCGGCACTAAAGACAGTATCCTTAATGGCACCAAGAGCGGCAAGCTTTAACCCAACTGTTTGGTCTTCAAACTTAGGCCATAAAATACCTGGAGTATCTAAAACTTGAATATTTTCAGTAGTTTTTAACCAATTTTGACCCTTTGTTACTCCCGGTTTATTACCAACTTGAGTCACATTTCGGCCTACAAGACGATTAATAATGGTTGATTTACCACAATTAGGGATGCCGGCAATAGCCACTCTAATCACCGGGCTGACTGCCCCTTTTTGCGTTAACTTATTAATTTTATTAGCAGCAGCTTTTTTAATCATTTTCACTAATATCTGCATATTGGTGTTATGAAGAGAATCCAAAGCCATCACATATTTTCCCTTGGTGGTAAATTTCTTTTGCCATCTTTTAGTCATTACTGGATCAGCTAAATCTGCCTTATTTAAAATAATTAAGTGTGGCTTATCTCCCACCAATTTTTCGATCATTGGATTACGTGAGGATTGAGGAATTCTTGCATCCAAAACTTCAACGATGACATCAATCAAGCTCATTTTATCTTCAAGTTGATTCCGGGCTTTATTCATATGCCCCGGATACCATTGAATGTTAACCATTATCTGCCTTTCCCAAACTAAAATGGCTTCAAATTTCAAGGAAGCCTTAAATTAATACGTCATCTTTTCACGATACATTTGATATGCTTTATCAAAAATGCTCATACTTGGTAAATAGCCAGCGTTGAGCTCAAGATAATCAGATAACTTCTCATAATTCTGTTCTTGTTTAGGAAAAGTCTGATCATTTTGTGCGTTATTGGCAAATTGTGCAACTTCATCATTTGAATCAGCATTGCGCTGAGTCATCAAATAACGATAAAAACTTTCTCTATAGGCCAATTTCTACTCCGTATAATACAAAATTGCGTAAGCACCCATCCCTGCGTGTGTAGCAATAATAGGACTGGTTTCTCTCACCAAAACATCTATTTTGGAATTGATATCTTTAATTTTCTGGGCTAAATCAAGAAGCTTCTGCGGCGTATTACCATTAGCGACATACGATATGCCAACTTCTTTAATTTTTTCTTTATTAGCTTCGATCTCATCTAAAATGCGCTTATCAAAAGCTAAAGAGAACTTCTTGCCGCGACCTTTTTTAGCAATTTTCAAATGGCCATTGGGCATCTGCAATTCAATTCTGATATTAAGCATGTTCACAATTTTGCCGGCTAAGGGACCCAAACGTCCACCCTTAATAACATTTTCTAAATTAACAACTAGTAAGTGTAAACGCTGAGTTTTTTTGATTTTTTCAATATGAGCTAAAATTTCAGGAATAGTTTTGCCTGCAGCTATATCGCGTGCAGCAGCCAAAACCTGAAAGCCTTCAGAACGATCCGTCAATTCAGAGTCAACAATATGAACCAGATCAGATTTACCCGTTAATTTCACAGCCTGACGAGCAGCATCAATTGTTCCGCTTAACACTTTGGCTAGAAAAATGCCGATGACCTCACTGCCATCTTTAGTCAGCTCATTAATGGTATCAACTATCGTTCCGATTGGTGGTTGACTGGTGGTTGGCAACTTTTTAGACTCGCTCATTTTTTGGACAAATTGCTGTCTGGTTATTTCCACTCCATCAATATAGGTATTGCCGTCAATTGTGACCGACAAAGGCACAACGGTAATATGATATTTTTTTATTTCTTCTGGCGTTAACTGCGCGGAAGAATCAGTCAAAATTTTAATTTCTGACAACGTACTCGCCCTCAATTCTGCTTAGATGTTCTCATTTATGATAGAATGTGAACTGTATTAATTATAAATCATTATAGCAAAAAAACTTGTAAATAAAAGAAAGCGAACAAACTGTTTCATGATGAAATTGCAAAAGTTATGGCAGGAACCTGCTCAAAGATCCAAAACATACTACTTAATAGATAACATTTTAAGTGCTGTCACCCATGGTATCGGCTTCTGTTTAGCAGTAGCAGGTCTGATTCTGTTAATCATTAAAGCAGTTTCAACCCATAGCCTCTTAAGAATCGTAACTTTTACTATTTATGGTTCCTGTTTGCTTCTGCTATATTTATTCTCTACACTTTTTCATAGTTTAATTTTTACCCGCGCCCGCAATGTTTTTCAAATTTTTGATCACTCATCAATTTTTCTGCTAATTGCTGGTTCGTATACCCCTTTTTCATTAGTCGCCATTGGTGGTAAATGGGGTATTTTACTGTTCAGTTTGGTTTGGATCATCGCTATATTTGGCATCATTTACTATATTTTTAATAGGGGTAAGCATGTAATACTTGATACTATTTTGTATGTCGCAATGGGCTGGCTCGTAATTTTAGCTGGCAACTACCTGTATGTCCGACTCAGTCCCACGGGATTTTGGCTTTTAGTTGGCGGTGGCGTAGCTTATACTGTTGGTGCCCTTTTTTACACAATGAAAGGTATTCCCTTTATTCATGTAATCTGGCATCTATTCGTTATTTTAGGCTCAACCCTAATATTTTTCTCCGTACTACTGTACGTTTGAATTACTTAATTTGCTCTAAATATTCTTGAATATCATCTTCAGAGTTGACTAATTCACCTGCAATGACTTTTTGCTTTATTTGATTAAGTATTTGGCCTAAGTTTGGTCCTGGCTTTACGCCATTAGCTATTAAGAATTGCCCGTCAATGGCAAGTTCAGACATTGATTTAATCGGCAATGCTGTATAGCGATCTACTAAAGCTTCAGAATTGATTGGTTGTCCTAAAATGTGAGCTACATCAATAGTGTTAAGAAGAGTCTCTTTACCAGCATTGAATAATTCAAGGTCAGAAGGAGATTTTGCAGAAATTAAGTCAAACAAATTTACAATTTTTTTAACTTTTTCCGTCATGGCATTTGAATTTTTCCAATCACGCATAAACTGAGTTATCTGATTATCAGTAATTTTCAATAAAATGATTATGATAGCCCACAAACTGGTTTCCATACTTGGGTTAAATTTCAGTTTGGGATAGATCCCCAGCAACTCACTTTTACCAGCAAAATCCGGCACACCCTCACTTAATTTCGTCCGTAAAAACACTTTGAAAGCTGCGCGTGAGTTCATTCCGGTACCCATTTTGACAAACTCATCACGAATTCGTTCAACTGAAATTTTGGGCAATAGTTGATGCATATCCATTACGGCTTTTTCAGTTTGAGGTTCCAGATCAAAACAAAGCTGACTCATAAAGCGAACAGCTCTCATCATTCGTAAGGCATCTTCATGAAACCTCTTCATTGGATCTCCTACTGCTTTAATGAGGTGTTTTTGTAAATCCCCTATGCCGTTGAAAAGGTCAATTATTTCACCTTTTCTATTCATCGCTAAAGCATTAATGGTAAAATCACGCCTTTTTAAATCTTCAGCTAAATTTTGCACAAAAGTAACGTGATCGGGTCTGCGAAAGTCCTGGTAACCTGATTCTGTTCTAAAGGTAGTTATTTCATAGCTTGAACCGCCATGCAAAACGGTAACTGTACCATGCTTAATTCCGGTATCAATTGTCTTAGGAAAAAGCTGTTTAACTTCTTCTGGATAGGCACTCGTGGCAATATCAATGTCGTGTATCGGCCTTTTTAAAAGCAGGTCGCGAACAGAACCACCAACAAAATATGCTTCGTAATTTGCTTGTTCTAACTGTTGAAGTACCGGAAAAGCTGCGGTAAAAATAGCTGGTAAATTATTTATTTTCATCATTATTAAATCAACTCATTTATTAGTTTTTTTGTTTTTAATTTATGGTAGGCTAAAGGTAATGGTTTAGAAAAGAAAGTTTTTATTATGCAAAAAATTAACAAAAAAAGCATCATGGAACTGTTAATGATTATGATTGGCTGTGCGATTTATGCTCTCAGCCTTGACATGATTTCAGTACCAAATAAACTCACAGATGGTGGTATTAGCGGTATTACCTTGCTATTAAGACACTTCTGGGGCATTAACATGGGATTATCGTCCTTGCTGCTTAATATACCGCTAATCATCTTAGGATACCGTTTTATGGGCAAAAGACTATTGGCCTATACTATATGGGGAACATTATGGCTGTCCTTTTTCCTATGGTTCTGGCGCTTAATTCCTATTATATCTCAATTAAACCTAGAACACGACCTCTTCTTGTCAGCAATTCTGGCAGGCACCCTTTCTGGCATTGGGTTAGGGTTAGTTTTTCGTTTTAATGGCACTTCAGGTGGTACAGATATTATCGCCAGAATTATTCAAATGAAATATGGCATATCTTCTGGCAAAGTTCTACTGTTTTGTGATACCATTATTTTATTATCTTCATTAACGTACCTAGACCTCAAACATATCATGTATACGCTAGTAGCCGCGTTTATTCTGTCACGTGTTATGGACGCAGTTCAACAGGGTGCATATTCTGCACGTGGTCTGCTTATTATTTCTGATCATTATCAAGAAATTGCAAAAATGATTGACTTAAAGCTGGATCGCGGCTTCACCTATCTTGAGGCTCGTGGTGGTTATAAAAAAACTAAAAGACCAGTAATTTACTTAGTAGTTTCTCCCAGAGAAATTCCCCTAGTAAAAGAATTAATAGCTGCTGAAGATCCCAAGGCATTTGTCAGTGTTATTGAAGTTCATGAGGTTTTAGGCGAAGGCTTTACTTATAAACAAAAAAGCCACCACCTGCTGATTAGGAAATAGCAGCATAAAGATTTAAAAAAGGCAAATAACTCAAGTTTTTCGTAACTAGTTAATTTGCCTTTTTAAATTATTAAATCTAAGGTGGATGATTACAAAACTTTTTTAAAAAAATCCAGATACTTATATTAATTGAGCAATTATGACAATAATTCATCATACATTTCCTGCATCTCAGTATCTTCGGGTTCGAGTTTTAGATATGCTTCTAATAATTCTCTTACGATATGTTGGGAATTAGGTTCGGTATTAAAAAATAGTAGCATTTGTTTTAAAAAAGCACTATTATTTTTAAATTCAGGATAGGCTAATAAAAATTCACTTTTTGCTTTTGCACTTTGATCTAAATTTTGGTAAGAAAGTGCTAAATTCCAGTGAACCTGTGGTTCCAAATCTTCAGCGTCAACCTGGGCAAAAAGAGCAATATTTGCTTCATTGTCGTTTTCTCTAACGTAAAGATTAGATAGCTGCAAACGCAAATCAAAGTTTTCAGGAAGTTTTTTTATTCCTTTTTGTAATAAATTTCTAGCTGTATCTAAGTCATTCAATTTTACAGCTGCTTGTGCTCCTTTTTGATAAAGGACGGGGTCAAGTTCGTTATACGCAATTCCTAATTGCGCTGAGCGTAATTCTTGTTCATTATCATTTTTATGCTCATATGCCGTAGTTAACAACCTATAGGCATTAACATAATCAGGACTTTGATCGATTACTTCGTTCAAATACTTGATTGCCTGATCGTCTCTATGTAGTGTTAACATTACTAAGGCAGCCTGATATTTACTGTCAATATCAAGAATATCATTGCCATTTTTAGCAATTACTTCTCCTGCCTCTTCATAACGTCCTAATTTGGCTAAAGTTTGAAACAGACGGTCATTTAAATTGACTTCACTAAATGTTTGATGACGTTTCAACAAATCTTGGTATCTCGAAAGTGCTTGTTCATAATGGCCACTTAGATAATCTAATTCTGCCAACCCAAACTTCACGACATCTTCATCAGGTGCAATTTTTTCAGCTTCTAGCAGTTTTTGATAGGCCGTTTCCAGTAGACCATTAGTTTGATAATAGTCAGCTTGAACAAGCAAACTGTCGAGATAGGCAGAGGAGCCAGGAGTAACATTATAAAGCAAAGTTAAGCCATCATCATCTTGACCATCATTTAATAATATCTCAGCTAAATAAATTTTAAATAAGTCTTCTTTGGGAAAACGGGCAATTAAACTGCGATAAATTTCTTTTGCTAGATCGGTAAATCCTAATCCCACCAAATTCTCAGCCAGTGATGCTAAAATCTCTGGTTTATCTTTGTCCAAGGCTTTTTGTAATAATGACTTTTCTTGAGAAAAATCTTGCCGCTCAATTGCGTCAAGCAGCTTTTCAGAATAGCTCATTTTTCATTCCTCCATTATTTTATTTTTTGCCGATCAGGTCAATCACACCTATAAATAATATCAAACAAAAAAGATGATGGCGAATTAAGCCACCACCTTTTAAATAAAGTCATTGAGCTATTTAACAGCTTCCTTAAGAGCTTTACCAGGTCTAAATGCAGGTACAACACTTGCTGGAATTTGGATTTCATCGCCTGTTTGTGGATTACGTCCTTTACGAGCTGCGCGCTTACGTACTTCAAAAGTACCAAAGCCAATTAATTGTACTTTTTTGCCTTTAGCAAGATCTTCTTGGATTGAACTAAAAATTGCATCAACTGCTGTAGCTGCATCTTTTTTAGTTAATTTAGCTTTTGCTGCAACTTCAGTGACTAATTCTGCCTTATTTGCCATTGGGAATTCACCTCCTGTAACTTGAATCTCTTAGTAAGATCCTTATTTAATTCCTCAATAGAGGAACAGGGAATAAATGATTATTAGCATCACTTTTTTCCTTGATTTCAAAATAGCACAAAACCCTTGATACAACAAGCAATTACCTCTAAAAATGTGATTTTTGTGTCTTTGGTAGATACAAACTATTTTCTTTTTCGAGCAATAATTTTTATAGGGGTGCCGGAGAAGTCAAAATTTTCCCTTAACTGGTTAATTAAAAAGCGCTGATATGAAAAATGCATTAATTCCGGATCATTGACAAATACGACAAAAGTTGGTGGATTAGTGGATACCTGTGTCATGTAGTAAACGCGTAATCTTTTACCTTTAATCATAGGCGTCGGAACTAACTTGCTGGTTTCTAGTAAGAGGTCATTTAACACGCTGGATTTAATTCTTTGTTGCTGATTATGAGAAACTCTTCGAACCAATTCGGGAATTTTCACCAGATTTTGCCCCGTTTTTGCTGAAACAAATAAAATAGGAGCGTAATCAAGATATTGAAATTCTGTACGAATAATTTGTTCAAAATCCTTGCCACTGTTACTTGTCTTTTTAGGCAAATCCCATTTATTGACAACAATAATAATCCCTCTACCAGCATCGTGGGCATACCCAGCAACATGCTTGTCCTGCTCTCTAATACCTGTGCTAGCATCAAGTACTAAGCAGACAACATCGGAATGTTCAATTGCACCCATTGCTCTCATTACTGAGTATTTTTCAGTCTTTTCGTAAACTTTTCCGCGTCGCCTTATACCAGCTGTATCGACAATTCTAAATTTAGTACCATCTATTTCAAAAGGGGTATCAACTGCATCGCGGGTCGTTCCCTCTTCGTTATTAACAATTACACGCTTTTCACCGACAAGACGGTTGACAATTGATGATTTTCCTACATTAGGACGACCTATTACACTAAAAGAAATTTGCTCCTGCTCATTTTGCTCCAAGTCTTTCGGCAGACTTTGCACTATTTGATCCAGCAAATCACCAATACCCGTGCCATGCACGCTTGAAACAGGAATAGGATCGCCAAAACCTAAGCTATAAAAATCATAAATGTCCATCCGCTGCTCAGGATTATCAGCTTTGTTCACAGCTAAAATCACTGGCTTCTTAGTTTGATAAAGCATTTGGGCAATGCGCTCATCAAGATTTGTAACGTGATTAGCGACATTAGTTAAAAAGATGATTACATCAGCTTCTTCAATTGCTATTTCAGCTTGGGCTCTTATTTCTTCTTCGATATTACTATTTTCCCAGGTTATTCCACCAGTATCAATCAAATCAAATTTGTGCCCTAACCATTCAGCTTGCGCATAATTACGGTCTCGAGTCACGCCTGGTTTATCTTCAACTATTGCTAACCGTTGATTAATAATCCGGTTGAAAAGCGTTGATTTACCAACATTAGGCTGTCCTACAATTGCAACTACGGGTAAAACCATTTTTCAGCCTCCTTTTACAAATAAAAAAACCGACTTAAGAGTCGGCTTTTTATTTAAATTAACGACGATCTTTTAATTGGTCACCTATGATGTCACCTAAAGCAAAGCCGCTGTCATCATTGTTCATATATTTTTTATTTACTGAATTGCGGTTATATGAACTGTGTGAACGGTTTCCTTCATTTTCAGAATTCTTTGGCTCAGCAGCCTTCATAGAAAGTGAAATGCGACGCTCACCAGGGTCAATGTTTAAGACCTTGACTTTAACTTTTTGACCAACCTTTAAAACATCACTTGGCTTGTCTACGTGTTTATATGATATTTCAGAAACGTGAACTAAACCTTGAATATTATCAGCAACTTCAACAAAAGCACCGAAGTTAGTTAAAGATTTAACTTCGCCTTCAAACACATCGCCTTCGTGTAAGTCAGCTGTAGCTTGTTCAAAAGGAGAAGGTTCAGTTTGCTTAATTGAAAGGGAGATGCGATGTCTATCATCATCAATACCAATTACTTTAACTTTGACATCTTGACCAGCCTTTAAAACATCGCTTGGCTTATCAACATGTTTATATGAGATCTCGGAAATGTGGACTAAACCATCAACACCGCCAACATCAACGAAAGCTCCAAAATTAGTTAAACGGGAAACCTTGCCTTCAACAACATCACCCACAACTAACTGTGATGCAACCTTGTCAAAAGCTTCTTCGCGCTCTTCTTCAATTAAATCTTTGTGAGAAAGGATTAAGCGGTTCTTACTTGGATCAATTTCAGTAATTTTAAGTTTCATAGTTTTGCCGATAAATGGCTTAAGATCTGAAACATAACGGTTAGAAATTAATGACGCAGGTAAAAATCCTCTAGTGCCTACATCTACTAACAAACCACCACGAACTGAAGAAGTAACTGTACCTTCAATTGTCTTTCCGGCTTCAAAATCTTTTTGCAGTTCATCGTAAGCTTCTCTTTCCTTCAAGCGGGTAACTGAGAAGAAGAATTCACCATTCTCTTTATCTCCGCCGGCTTTTCTTAAAACTAAAGCTTTGAGCTTATCGCCTGGTTTAACTGCTTCACGTAGGTCAACGTTGCGATCTGAAGTGTATTCACGACGAGGAATTACACCTTCAATACCGGCATTTTCAACACCAACATCGATTTGACCTTCTTCAACGTCTAAGACTTCAACATCTACAATATCTCCGACCTCAACTCCTTGCATTTGCTTTAATGCATCTAAAAATTGATTACTGTTTTCTGACATTATTTACCTCCCAATATCATACTCTAATTCTAAATGAAAGTTTGATATTTTTCTACTGTTTTATACCCTTTTTTTATAGTTTTTTTGACTTTTTTTAATTTCAGATAAGATTGCATTAACTACCTGGTCTATAGTCATAGAAGTTGTGTCTATTTCAATAGCATCATGTGCCTTCTTTAATGGTGAAATTTTACGATGCGAATCTTTATAATCCCTTTCCGATATGTCTTGCTCAATTTCTTCAAGGGATTGGTTAGTTTTAATTCCTCTTTCTTTAAAATCAAGCATTCTTCTTTGAGCTCGAGAATGAGCAGACGCAACTAAAAAGATTTTAACGTCAGCTTCTGGCAAAACCGTGGTCCCAATATCACGACCATCCATCACTACATTCATCTGACCGGCCATTTGTCTTTGCAAACTGACCATTTTGGCTCTGATACCTGCTAAAGCTGATACTTGAGAAACGTGAGCAGAAATATCCGGCGTACGTATATCTTGGGATATATCTTCTTCACCGGCAAAAACTTTTTGTTGGCCATTTTCGCTTTTTAGTTCAATTTTTTCTTTATCAATGGCAGCCAATATGCCCTTTTCATCACTATAACTAAGTTTGTGTTCACGTGCTAACCAGGTAGAAGCGCGGTACATTGCTCCCGTATCAATATACGTAAAGTTCAATTTTTGAGCTATAATCTTCGCTACTGTGCTTTTTCCAGCTGAAGCTGGTCCGTCAATTGCTATTTGCATTCAATAAAAAAGGGACTGCAGTCCCTATCCTTTCTAAATTATTTGATACGCAATACTTGTCCGATATCCACCTGACTGTTAGGGTCAAGTTGATTTAACTCAGCTAACTGACCAACAGAAATTTTAAAACGACGAGCAATACTACTTAAAGAATCTCCACTTTGAACTATATATTGTTTAATTTTGGGTTTAGTTTTTGCGTGTTTCCTTTTTGGCTTAACCTTAGCTTTCTGTTCTGCTTTCGGCTTGCTCTTAGTTTTATTTTCGACAAGTTTGTTTTTTGCAGGAGAAGCTTTAGTTTTTGCTTTTTTAGCAGCTTTTTTATGAGTTTTGCGTACTTTAACTATTTTATTACTTGAACTATTATTCGCTGCTAAATGATGTACTACTGGAACAAGGCCAATTAGTATCATTATAAGTAAAACAATGAGTACAATCCAACCTTTAGAAACAGAGTTGTACGCTTCAACTCTTGTTTTTTGTGGACGTTTATAATGTTGATATGGTCCCTTAGGATTATTAGTCATCTTAAAAAGCCTCCTTACCTAACCTGTTTAATTTTAGCATATTTAACATTTAAGTGGATAAAAAAATCGGTCATTTAATAGACCGATTTCATAATTTTTTATTTTAGTTTTTTAAATTAAAGTTTTTTCTGACAAATGGTTTGATTGTTCTCAAAACAGTTTCAAACAGTAAGTAAACAACCGTACCATTTATTGCGCCTTTTAATAAATTAAACGGCACAATAATGCCAAAAATGTAGGCACTCATTGAAGGAATGTGAAGCAATTTGCCCAAGTACACTTTCTCAGTAAATGCCAGTAAACCTGAATAACCATGAATAGTTGGCAAATTGGGTACTGTAGTTGCTGCATAAAAAGGTGTTAGGACCAGAGCATTTAAAACTGACAAAACAAAAGCCATTGCTATAATGCCAAGGACTATACCTAAAATTGGTTTTAAATGTTTTTTCGTAAAACTCTTTTCATCTTTATTGATATTTCTAGTCAAATAATAAAACGGTAAAGCAAATGAAATTGATGCTAAAAAGGCCGCAGATTGACCCACTAAACTTGGTAGAGCAAAACCTTTATATATTAAATTAATTAGCATTCTCACAAACGCGATGAAAATACCGGGTAACGGACCAAATAAAAAAGTACCAATTGTAATTACAACATCAGAAAAATCAAATTTTAAGAAGCTAGTGACAGGCAATGGTATTTCCAAAAGCATTAATACATATGCAATTGTTCCAATTAAAGTATAAGCTACAATATTGACCAAATTATTTCTGCCTTTTCTTTGCAAAATTCTTACCTCCAAAAAAACTCGGTCTGCTGCTCCTAGCAACAGACCGAGTAAAAGTAAGCTAAAGATCTTGGCTTTTAGTTTAGTCTGTCTTCTTTCATCTAGACTTTAACTATCGGTATCACAATAGATTCCACCACTTACGTGGGTCGCGGACTCTCACCGCCGGTCGGGATTTTCACCCTGCCATGAAGACAACAAACTTATTATTTAATTTTCAAATACCATCTTAATCTACGTCTTTTAATCTGTCAACTTCCTCATGGGATAATTCGCGAAAGCTTCCGGAAATCAGAGAATCTAAGGTTAAAAAGGCGTATCTTTCACGTGCTAATTTTTTAACCTGATGATGAACGGCCTTAAACATTCTTTTTACTTGATGATACTGCCCCTCATGAATAGTTAACTGTACTATTTGGCTATTTTTTTTGCGATCAGTTCTAATTACTTTAACTTTAGCTGGAGCACATCTATGACGATCAATTTTTACTCCATGGGTAAGCTGACTAATTTCTGCAGGAGAAAGTACACCCGTAATTTTAGCAACATATACTTTGGCTACATTATTGCGTGGATGCATTAATAAATTTGCAAGCTCTCCGTCATTGGTCATCAAGAGTAAACCTGACGTATCATAATCTAGTCTGCCAATCGGATATAAGCGGTAAGGTAATTCTTTAAAATAGTCAACAACGGTTTTTCTGCCTTTATCATCACTGGCAGTCGATACCACGCCACGCGGTTTATAGAAAAGATAAGTGTGCAAACTTTCCCGCTCAATTGGTTCACCGTCAACAGTAATGTTACTGAATGTATCCACCTTAGTGCCTAATTTTGTAACTACATTACCATCAACTGTCACCCGTCCTGCGGTGATCATTTTTTCAGCCTTGCGTCGTGAAGCAATTCCAGCTTCAGCAATTACTTTTTGTAATCGTTCTAACACCATTATGATTCTCCTTTTTGAGTTTTAGCAATATTCTTATCTGCTTGACCCTTAGCCGCAAATAAATCGATTTCTCCTTCGGCATTAACACTATCGTCTTCAAAATCTTCTATTAGAGGTAAATCGGCTAAACTTTGATAACCAAAATACTGCAAAAAATAGTCAGTGGTCACGTATAAATTAGGATGTCCCGGTGACTCTTTTTTGCCATTTATCTTTACAAGACCTCGCCAAATTAATGTTTGTAAAGCACCAGATGAATTTACCCCTCTGATTTCATCAATTTCAATCCGAGTAATAGGCTGCTTATAAGCAATAATCGATAATATTTCCAGGGCGGACTGACTAAGATTTTTAGTTAGATCTTTTTGAAAAAAGTTTTCAATTGCTTTGCTTACTTCCGGCCTTGTTGTCAATTTATAAGAATCGTTTAGTTGCTGTATTTGTAGACCTGAATCTGAATTTTTCTGTAATTTTTCCTGCAAACTTTTAGTTAATTCGCGCAGTGCAGGCCTGTCAACTTGCAGCAGTTCACACAAATTAGTGCTTTCAATGCCATTATCACCGGCCACATACAATAGAGCCTCTAACTGGGCAATTTTAGTTATCATCGCTATCAATTCTTTCCAAGTCCAGATCGCCAAATGTTCTATTTTGTGTTACCCGCAATTCTTGCTTTTTACAAAGTTCAAGCAATGCTAAAAACAAACCAATAACATCAGATAAAGTTTTCATTTTTTGACAACATGCAAAAAAACTGACCTTTTTGCACTTTG
Organism: Lactobacillus sp. ESL0260; assembly: GCF_003692935.1. Lineage (NCBI taxonomy): Bacteria > Bacillati > Bacillota > Bacilli > Lactobacillales > Lactobacillaceae > Lactobacillus > Lactobacillus sp. ESL0260. Next base: position 159,675 of record NZ_REHO01000010.1, on the reverse strand, counting down.
CCAATTCGGTTTGCAAAAAAGTACTCATCTCTTTAACAGAGGCCTCTTTCACCTCAACCGAAACAATATCTGGCTGTCTGATCTTCATCCTTTGTAATACTAAAATAAACGTATTAGCCAATTCGGTGGAAGTAATTTGTCCTCGAGGTAACGGCTGAATCTTTTTACTATGCGGCACGCTTTCCTCTTTAGCAGCAGTAATGGGAACCTTTTCGTTACGCTTTTTAAAGTAAACCGAGATTTTTTTGAATATTGAATAGGTAATAAGCTGCTGTACGAGTTCATCCCTAGGATCTTCCTGTTCCTCATCATTTTCTATGAAATCATTTTGCGGCAGTAGTGATTGAGACTTTATGCGTAACAACAATGATGACATGACAAAGTATTCACCGGCAATTTTCAAATTAAGACTTTGCATTTGATGTAAATAGGCTAAATATTGGCTGGTAATTTGGGCTATCGGAATATCATAAATATCAATTTTCTGTACTTTAATTAAGTGCAGCAACAAATCTAAAGGGCCTTCAAAATTGGGTAATTCCAAAGTAAGATTAGCACTCATATTTTTGAGTCCTTTTTTAAATATTTAATCAGATCAATATATTCAGGAACAGCTGTAATTCTTCTTTGGGGATTAATTTGGGCCAGTTCTTGTACTGCCTTTGCTTCATATTTAGCTTTGCGAAAATCAGGAGCAAATGAAATGTAGCGAATGACAACAAATTGTTTATTCGCTTGCGTGCCAATTACACCAATAAAATTAGGATCCTTAGACCGATAAAGATATAGACAAAATTCAGCACTATTTTTATTTAATTGAATTTCATCCTTAAGATTTGCGAGATTTTTAAAATCCGGTAAATAGGATAACAAACCCATTGCTACTTTTTCCGTGTCATTTTTACATTCAATTAACATTTAATCACCTTAAATTCGAGGATGAGTTTTCTCGTAAACTTGTATGATATGTTTTTGGGACAAATTGGTATAAATTTGTGTAGTACTAATATCTGAGTGGCCTAAAATCTCTTGAACCACACGCAAATCAGCCCCATTTTCAAGTAAGTGAGTAGCAAAGGTATGTCTTAAAGTATGAGGGGTAACATTTTTCTGAATACCTGCCAGCTTGCAGTAGTGCTTGATAATTTGCCAAACAGCTTGTCGAGTTAGAGAACCTCCGCGGCTGTTAAGAAAAATAAAATCCGTATTTTTTCCCACTTTTAATATGAGTGGATCACGTACTTTTTCTTTGTAACTATTAATCCAGGACAAAGCAACTTTACTAATAGGAATCAACCGTTCTTTTGACCCTTTACCAAAAACTTTGACTAATTTCAATTCTTCATGCAAGTCGGTAAATTTAAGGTTTATTAATTCGCTCACCCTTATGCCCGTTGCGTACAACGTTTCAAGTAAAGCACGGTCTCGTAAACCCAGTTTCTTTTTTATATCAGGTTGCTTAAGTAAGTCAGTAACTTCAACTGTGGTTAAAGCAACTGGTAAAGGTCGACGTTTTTTGGGTGAGTCTATTTCAAGCATAGGATTCAATTTTTGAATATTTTGTCTTACCAGCCACTGGTAAAATTTCCGCAGACTTGAAATTAAACGACTAATAGAACTTGTTGCTTTCTTTTGATCGCGTTGCTCGGCCAAAAAAGCATCAATATCAATTGCTTTAGTCGGCCAAGAACTTAAATTTTCCTTTTGCAAAAAATTAATGAAAGAGCTTAAATCCTGCTTGTAAGCAGTAATTGTATTAGCACTTAGTCCTCGCTCAATTTGACTATATCTTAAATAGTCCTCAACTTGTTCTGTTAAATTATTCATTTTTGTCTTCTTCGGGGTCGTTAACTAATGAAATTGTTCCAGTAGTTTTATCTTCCACTATGTATTTTCCCTTCAACAAGTGTCCTAATGCTCGTTTAAAAGCAGATTTTGAGATGCCAAAATAGCTTTTTATATCCTCTGCATCAGATTTATCATAAAAAGGTAATGTTTTATCTTTTTTTCTGCGCAAACTCATCAAAATCATCTGCGCATCATCATCTATTTCTTCAAATGATCGCGGCAGACTGCTCAAATTTAGGCGGCCATACTGACTAACACCAACAACTCTACCCTTAAATTGTTCACCTAAACGTAGTGGCCGAGCCATTTGTGACGGATGAACAAAACCCAAATAATATTCTTTAGTAATTACAAATGCTCCTACTTCACGGGCTGAATAAACAGTCCCAAAAACATCTTTATTATTCATACCGTCTGGAAAATGAGCTGCAAGTTGTTCAAAAATATTTTCATCAGCCATTTTTGCCCAAATACGATCTTTTTCATCAGTTTCAAGATGAACTAGCAGTTGATCACCAACTTCAGGCCAGCGTTCTTTGTCATAAGGGAGATCATCCAAGGAAATCACTATATCTTTATCTGGCAAACCAATATCTACAAAAACACCTAAGTTATACTTGACTTCAGTCACTTTGCTCCAAGCATATTGATCTTCTTGAGCAAAGGGTAGAAACTGGGTCATTTCGCGATTATGCTGTTTATTATCGTACAGAAATCCTTTGATTTGATCTCCCAGTTTTGGCTTTTCTTCCTGAGTAATTTCCTTTCGTTTCAATTCATAAGTGAAACCTTCGACTTGAACAAAAAAAGAATTTTCATTTTGATCTATTATTTTTCCAGTTGCAATAGTGCCTAGCATGATTAATCTCCTAAGTCTAGATATTGGATCTGATAACAAGTATATCATTTTAATGGCTTAAATTGATATCAGTCAAACCAAATTAACTAATGATTTTCATTTAATTTACCCAGATCAAAAGCAAACAAAAATAGCCAGTACTGGCTATTTTGACATTTTACTTTAATTAAAGATTTGAAACTTCACCTTGGTAAATAGCACCACGACGAGCATCAACAGTAATAGTAATACCACTGCCAATCTTTTCAGTAGCACCAGTAACACCGACCACAACTGGGATTCCTAATGATAAACCGACAACTGCAGCGTGTGAAGTCAATCCAGAAGCTTCAACAACTAAACCTGAAGCCTTCTTAATAGCTGGCATGTAATCAGGATCAGTAGTTCTGGCAACCATGATGTCGCCCTCTTTAACCTTGCTGATAGCTTCTTCAGCACTATTAACAACAACTGTTTTACCAACAACTGAGCCGTTACCAACACCCAGCCCTTGAGCCAATTTGCTACCAATGATTTGTAATTTCATTAAGTTGGTTGTACCGGAGTCACCAACAGGAACACCAGCAACAATGATTACTAAATCACCATCTTTAACATAGCCTTGTTCCTTGGCAACATTAGCTGCTACTTCAAACATATCATCAGTCGAAGCTGGTTTGTCAGTAAGTAAAGGTTGAACGCCCCAAGAAATGCCAAGTGAGTGTTGGATCTTTTCGTCAAAAGTTAAGGCCAAAATATTGGCGTTTGGACGATATTTAGAAATCATTCTGGCAGTATAGCCTGAATTAGTTGCAGTAATAATGGTTTTAACACCTAATTCTTGGGCAGTCCGCACAACAGATTCACCAATAGCTTCAGTAACGTTTGAACCCTTGTATTCTTCAAATCTTTGCAGAGCCAAAGTATTACGCTTAAGAAGTTCTTGTTCAGTTCTTTCATCAATTTCAGCCATTGCAGAAACAGCTTTAACTGGGTACAAACCGTTGGCGGATTCACCAGAAAGCATAGTTGCATCAGTACCATCAAGAACTGCATTGGCAACATCTGATACTTCAGCACGAGTTGGACGAGGATTTTCTTGCATTGAGTCAAGCATTTGGGTAGCAGTAATAACTGGCTTACCAAGTGCATTTGCTCTCTTGATTAAATCTTTTTGAACAAATGGCACATCAATAAATGGAATTTCAACCCCCATGTCACCACGAGCAACCATTAAACCATCTGAAACTTGCAAGATTTCATCTGCATTATCGATACCTTCTTGTGATTCAATCTTAGGATAAATCTTAACATAATCACAACCTGCATCTTCACACAACTTACGGATATCAAGGATATCCTGTGCCTTACGTGCAAACGAAGCAAAAATAAAGTTAATGCCATGAGCTAAACCAAATTTGATGTCATCAGCATCTTTTTCGGTAATTCCTGGCAGGCGAATTTCAACTCCAGGTGCATTAACACCCTTTTTGGAACCTATAACACCAGTGTTTTGAGCTTCACAAACTAGCTCTTTCTTTTCTTCGTCTTTTTCTTTAATTAATAAGTCAACTAAACCATCATCAATTAAAACATGACCACCAACGTGGGTATCACCATAAAGACCTTCGTAAGTAACATGGATCATGTCCTTGTTACCCGGTTTGGAATCGTCCATTGATACACGAATTTGGTCTCCAGTATTAATGGTAAACTTGCCACCTTCTTGATCAGTGGTTCTAATCTCAGCACCTTTGGTGTCTAATGCGATACCAAGTACTAAGCCAGTTTCTTTTTCGACTTGACGAACCATTTTCATCCGTGACAGATGCTCAGCATGATCACCATGTGAAAAGTTGAAACGGAATACATTTACGCCTGACTTAGCCAAAGCTGTAATAGTTTCAATATCATTTGAAGCTGGCCCTAAGGTACTAACAATTTTAGTTTTCTTCATTATTTAAAAATCTCCCCAAAATCGACTAATTATTTAGTCATTTCTTCATTAATATCAATTAACGACTCTTCGCTGGCATGTTTTTCATCAAATAAATCCAGAATATCGTGGGTTTCCAGTTGGCCATTCTCCATGCCGACAGCTAAACCGCCTTTACCATCAAGAAGTAACTTAACCGCATAATTGCCCATCTTTGTAGCATTTATTCTATCCAAAACTGTAGGTGATCCGCCACGCTGCATATGACCAATAATATTGGCTCTGCAATCGAAATCGCCGTATTTTAAAAGCTCAGTTCTAAAATCAGCAGCATTCATGACACCTTCAGCTAAAATGATAATACCATTGTCTTTGCCGTCTTTGAAACCACGTTTTAATCTCTCCGCAATTTCTTTAATATCAAATTGCCGTTCTGGAACGACGATAGCATCGGCGCCGCTGGCTAAACCAACGCGCATAGCAATGTCACCACAATCACGTCCCATCACATTCACAACAAAAACACGGTGATGACTGCTGGCAGTATCACGAATTCTGTCGATGGCTTGCATGGCCGTATTGCAGGCGGTATCAAGACCAATTGTATATTCAGTGTATGGAATATCATTATCGATGGTACCTGGTAACCCAATAGAATTAATTCCCAAACGGGTTAATGCCAGCGCACCATGATATGAACCATCACCACCAATAACAATTACAGTATCGATGTCATGCTTTTTTAATTGCTCTACTCCCTTTTCTTGCACTTCTTTTTGTGCAAATTCCGGATAACGGGCACTGTAGAGAAAAGTACCACCTGCATTAATCATGTGATCAATATTTTCAGCAGTTAAGGTTACAAAGTCACCAGCTACAAGCCCGGCAAAACCATAACGAATACCAACAACACCAAGTCCATGATGAATAGCGGTTTTAGTTACTGCCCTAACAGCCGCATTCATGCCAGGAGCGTCGCCACCGCTCGTTAAAATTCCAATTCGCTTCATGAATTCACCTCATCAAGATTTATTGTGTAATTTCTCACATCCACTAAATTTTAACATTCTTTCACGAAAAAATCTCACAAAAAAGGATTAAAATTCTTGATTTGACAGTCTTTTTTGATGTTAGCGGTAACAATACTTATTTGTTAACGCTTAACCAAAAACCCTACTCTTGTAAATTAACAACCTTTAAATTTGTTAAAATATATTGTTTTTTACTCGAATCGAAACGATTGTTCTGAACTCTAATGCCTAATAAATAAATGTTACCCTCCTTTAAATTCGATTGAATTTTATCATAAACACCAGGAAAAATTACAATATCCTGCTTACTAGTCGTATCGGCAAAATTGCCAAAAGCCATGGTTTGCCCCTTTTTAGTTCTGACTAACTTTAATGACATTAATTTTCCTACGGCTATGCCACTTTCATGAATTTGAAATTCACTTAGTGCTTTAGCATTAAACTTTTGCGCGTATTTTTCTACCGTTATTAAAGGTGATGTTAACGTGGAAAAGCCCAAGGACTCTACCTCCATGACTGCTTTTTCCTGTTTACTTGGTTCAGGGGCAGCTTTGACGGGTATGCCTCCCAGCCCTTCCGATAAAGCTAAATTTTCTCCTGTCAATTTAACATTTTCAATAGTTTCAGGGCAGTTTTGCAATAATTCGTTACGATTTTTGTTTATCCGATCAAAACAGCCCGCTTTAATAAGAGTTTCAATGACATTTGTAATACTATTGGCATTAATAAATTTAGTATCAATTTGTCGTAAAAAGCCTGCTAAAGATGTAAATGGTTTTGGCTGGCGTTTAGCAATTATTTCTTTAAGAAAGTCAATTCTGACACCCTTAATCGCTCTGAGACCAACTAAAATCTGACCATCAATTACCTGATACCATAAAGAGCTTTTATTAATATCAGGTGGCAAAATTTTAACGCCATCTTCTTGTGCTCGCATTATATATTCACTTGCTTTATTTTGATTACCGATATTGGAATTAAGCATAGCCGCATAAAACTCAGCGGGATAATGAACCTGTAAATAAGCCAGCCAAAAAGCGATCATAGTATATGCCACAGCATGCGAGCGGTTAAAGCCATAATTAGCAAATTGTTCAATATAGTCATATACCCGAGTGGCAACTTGAGTGCTATGACCCTTTTTTACAGCACCAGAGATAAATTTAGCTTTTTCCTGTTCAATAACTTTTTGATCTTTTTTTGACATTGCCCTGCGTAAAATATCAGCTTCGCCTAAAGAAAAGCCTGCTAAAACCTGCGCAGTCTGCATAACCTGCTCCTGGTAGACTAAAATTCCATATGTTGGAGCCAAGATTGTCTCTAAACTGGGATCAGGATAAGTAACTTTTTGTTTACCCTTTTTGCGAGCAATAAAAGTGTTAATATTCTGCATTGGACCCGGACGATAAAGTGCATTGACTGCTACTAGGTCTTCAAAATTATCTGGGTGCAGTTCGCGAAGCACATTACGAATCCCAGCAGATTCAAATTGAAAAACGAGTTCTGTTTCGCCTTTTTGAAAAATATTTAAAGTTGGCGGATCATCCAAAGGAATCTGATTAAAAGCGATTTTTTTACCTTGATCACGAATCATTTTTGCTGTATCTCCAAGGATAGTCAAATTTCTTAACCCTAAAAAGTCGATCTTTAACAAACCCAGAGCTTCCACGTATTTCTTAGTTTGCTGCGTTAGCGGTATCCCCAGTTGGCCCGCCTGTAAGCCTGCAATGGCTGCAATAGAATTATCACTGACAACTAAACCAGCAGCATGAATTGAGTAGTGTCGCGGTAACCCTTCTAAGCCACTGGCAGTTTCAAAAAGCAGTTTGTTGGTATCACTAGCATTTACCAGCATTTGCATTTTTTTAGATTCCTTATAGGCTTGAGCAAGACTAATTTTACCTTTTGCAAAAGGCACGCTTTTTGACCATTCACTCAATTGCATTTCCTGCAGGCCAAAAACCCGTCCGGTATCACGCAAAACCTGTTTGGCGGCTAATGTGCCAAAAGTAAGAATTTGAGCCGCGTGATCCATACCATATTTGGTAAACATATATTTAATGACATCATCGCGGCGATTGTCTGGAATATCTAAATCAATATCAGGCATTTCGTGGCGAGCTGGATTAAGAAAACGCTCAAAAAGCAAATGATATTTAAGTGGATCAACCTCTGTGATGTACAGTGCATATGAAACTAAAGATCCACATGCTGATCCTCTTCCAGGACCCATTACAATATCACTTCGATGGCAATAGTTTACAACATCCCAAACAATCAAAAAATAGTCGTTAAAGCCCATTTGATCGATTACCTGCAACTCATAGTTGAGCTGCTTTTGATAACCTGCAGGAACTTGGCGCTGCTTAAAACGACTCTTTAAGCCATTCTCGACTAAATATCTTAGGTAATCCTTTGAGCTTGTAAATTTTTTTTGCTTATATTTCGGTAAGACAGGCGTTTGAAAAACAACTTTTGCATTACATAAGGAGGCTATCTTTCCGGTATTACTTAATGCGTCGTCCAAGCCTAATTCATGGTAGCGCTTACTTAATTCCTGAATGGCTGGTAAATAATGTGAGCCTGACTGTTTTGCCAGTTCAGCAGTATCTTGTAACACTTCTCCTCTTTTAATGGCCTGTAAAGTTTTTCGTAAAAATTGATCACGCGGTTTTAAGTAACAAGTATCTTCAACGCAAACTAATGGTAGTTCAAATTGCTTTGACAAAGTTTTAACATATTGAATGTATCTTTTTTGCTTTTCGTTGCCATAAACACCAATATAAAGAGAACTAGACTTAGGTACTAAACTGATTAATTGACGTAAAAAATCTGTCCCTAAATTGTCATTTTGTATTTGCAGGTTCAACAACTCACTGTGAGAATTTGCAGGTATTATCAAAACTAGTTCATGCAAATCCTTAGTCAAATCTGCTAAAGTTAAGATTTTTTGCTTATTGCCATTATCCGTCAAAAGGTTAATTCTACTTGATAAACGCAAAATGTTACGGTAGCCCTCATCAGATTTTGCCAATGCTATTAGATCATATTGGTGAGCACTGTCAATTAAGCCGTTTAATCTTAATTGCATCCCTAAAAGAGGTTTAATACCAACTTTTTGGGCTACCTCAAAAAAGCTAACCAGACCGTACGTGACATTCACGTCGGTCAATCCAATAGCTTCATAGCCTAATTTTTTGGCAGTAGTAACCAAATCATAAATTTTTACTGGACTTTCTAAAAGTGTAAAAGAGCTAAGATTCTGTAATGCAGCGTATTTCATTTTTCGGGTCACCCTCCATATAATTTAGTATACCAAAAAGCTATCTTTTGGATTGAAAACCTGCATAATATTTGTTAGAATTCAAGGGTATGAAAGAAGGAAACGCTATGGGTCGATATATTGTAACTATTTGCTGGAGCGTCGTTTACATGCTAATTGTAGGCTTTATTGCCGCTCCGTTAACCCAACATGTTTTTAATTTTGGCGAGGCTGCTATTGTAGGTTTGATCTTCGGCTTGCTATTTGCAGCAATTATTCCTACAATTACAGCACATTCTCATAAAGACAAGAGCAAATATTCAAAACTTAAGTAAACAAAAGTCATTAGCATACTCGCTAATGACTTTTTTCTTTATTTAAAATGATAGTTATGTGTTACTTCGCTCGTAGGTCGACCTTTAGTTAAGTATTCCTGAAACATTTCTATATAATCTTTATCACCAATTTGCTCAATCTTACTAATATTGTATTCTGGATAAAATCCCCCACCCATAGCACGATAGTTATTAACAGCCAAGCGATATGTCTTGTGGGCTAAAATTGCTTGTCCGTGTAACTCCAACTTTGTCAAACGTCCACCTACCGGTTTTTGAATATCAGCTTCATAAACAAGCGGGTAAAACAAATCAAAATTAAAAAGTTGACTGCGATATTGAGGAGCAAAGCTAACATTGCCTTTTTGGTCTTTAGTTAAAAATTTAAGTGAGTATTCAACAATATGGTGTAATTCCTTACCGGTTACTTTAACAACACATAACTGATTAGCAAAGGGATAATTTAACAAGATGTCGCGCATTGAAACATTTTTGCCAAAGCCCTTAGCAGTTTCACTCATTAATGCAGTTGCTGAAATATCAGCATGGGTAAAATAAAGCTGCATATTTTGCAGCAAATTGATAAAAGGTGAACCCTCAATTCTTGCCTGCTTAGCATTAGCTATATGTGCAGGAATATCTAAATGAGCGATTGGCTGATCAAGCCATTTTTGCGTCTTTTTGTCTAAAGATAGGCAGACTGAATTAATTGCGGCAGCGGGCTTATAATCACTTACATCAATTAATTCAGTTGACATAGCTTTAATCTTCTTACTATGCTTGTCAATCTCCAGCACTATCTTACCAACAGTTTCTCCGCGATAACCCGGCTGGACAATCGCAGTTTTATTTATCACTGCGTTCAGTTTGCGATGCTGATGCCCAGTTAACATTAGATCTATTTCAGGAATTTCTTGTAAAAGACGATAGCCCTCATTTTCTCCTGTAGCTGGTTCGGTGTTAATTCCTGATTCAATATCAGCCTCGAAGCCGCCATGATAAAGGACAGCTAAAACATTAACTTTTGGCCTTAAAAAGGGTATTAACTGCTTAACCTGTGCTAAAGCAGACTTAAATTCCAAGTTTGCAACATGTTCTGCTGGTTCCCAAAAAGGTATTCTCTGCGTAGCAATTCCGATAATCCCCACTTTTATACCATTTTTATTAATAATGATATAATCTTGACCAAAAGCTGGTCGACCAGTTTTTCTGGCCAAAATATTACTGTTTACAAATGGCGCTCTGCTATATGAGAGATACTGTTTTAAATAATTCAAGCCAAAATTAAAATCATGATTACCCAAACAACGCGCATCATAGTTAATTAGGTTATAACACTCCGCAAACTTTTTTAATGTAGAGTTATTTTTGCTTTCGTGGACATAAGTTGCTAAAGGTGAACCCTGCAGGCTGTCACCTGCATCTGTAATTATCACGTTTTCAGGTCCATATTTTCTTTTTTGCTCTTCTATTACGCTTTTTAGCCGGCTAAGTCCGAAAGGAGCTGAATAATCATTCTGGTTTTGATAGTCAGTAGGCATAATAAAGCCATGAATATCGCTGGAATGTAAAATTACTAATTTCATTTCGTCTTTTTAATCTTTCTAATCAAACTAAGCAAGTAAAAAGCAGTATCTTTTGGCACAAAAAAAGACACCGCTTCTTGGTGCCTCTTAATTATTGATTGTCATTTGAGTTAGCTTGACTAACAACTTGACGACCCTTGTAATATCCTTTAGGTGAAACGCGGTGGCTTAAGCGATATTCACCAGTAGTTGCATCATAGTGCATTGCTGGCACAGTTAACTTAATATGACCACGACGTGAACGTTTCTTTTGCTTAGAAGTATGTCTTTTAGGAACTGCCATTTAACTGATCTCCTTTTTTGTAGAATTACGATTTTAGGCTGCTTTTAAGCGCCCAAAATACTTCACGCTTGTTAATGATACTATTGTATCCCAAATAAATCAAGCTATATTAGTTATTCTTGTCTTGATTATGACCATAGGAGCCCCAGAAGTAACCAATCAAAACTCCAATTATGATCATTATTACTAAAATAATGATCAAGGGTAATTTAAGTTTGAACAAACCAAAATTAATAGCCACATTGTTAGTATTCAGAACAACGAATACCACTGCCAATAACGTTAAAATTAATGTAAAAATAAGTTTAATCTGACTAGTTTTACTTTTCATAATCCGCACTACTTTCTGGAAGCAAACTTAAGGGACAGCTTGTCACCAATCTTCGGAAACAAGTTATATAATTTCGCCAAAACAGCCAGACTGACAGGTAAATTCAGTTCCCGTTTATTACTGCCGAAGAAATGAACTACTTGCCAGGCAACATCATCGGGATCCAGCATAAATTTTTGCACGTTGTCGGCATAATGGCCGCTGGTATCTGCAATATTGAAGAAATTGGTGTAAACAGGGCCAGGATTAACCGTCATCACTTTAACACCAAATGGTTTTAGCTCCAAACGCAATACATTTGAGAACTGAATAACCGCAGCTTTTGAGGCGCTGTAGGCTGCAGATTTCACAGTAGGAATTTTGCCGGCAATTGAACCAATATTGATGATTTGACCTGATTTTTGTTCCATCATTAGGCGGCCCACTAGACGACTAAAATACATTAATCCTAAAACGTTAACTTGAAACATCGCAGTGACTTCGCGCCGATCTGATTCCACAAAGTTTTCAAATTTGCCAAAACCAGCACAATTGACTAAATAATCAATATGCTTAGTTAATTTAATAATTTCAGTAAAAGCAGCGTCAATTTGGTCGCTTTGACTCATGTCAGTTGCTATTGTATAAGAAGCAGCTCCCGACAATTCATGGGCTTCAGAAGCCACTTTTTCCAGTTTAGCTTTATTTCTGGCAATCAGAATTACCGTTGCGCCTCTACCAGCACTTTCGAGCGCAATAGAGTGACCTATTCCACTGGAAGCGCCAGTAATAACCACTACTTTATTTCTAAGAGAATCACTCATTTTTTTCCCCTTTCATAGGAATTACAATCCGATCAAAATCGTTAGCTAATTTAGTGTTTGAAAAAACTTTTTGTGCCTGATTTTCCAATTTTTTAGCCTTAGCGCCCAAATACCTGGCAGAAATATGATTTAAATATAAATATTTAACATTATTATCACGTGCAATCTTTGCGGCTTCAACGGCTGTGGAATGATAGTATGAATGAGCTAAATTAGTTTCATTACCCGCAAAGGTTGATTCATGTACCAACACATCCGCATTTTGTGCCAACTGGGCTATTGCGGGAGTTGAGCGCGTATCATAGATAATAGTAACTATTCTGCCCTTTTTATCAGGTCCCAAAAAGTTCTTACCATCTAATATAGTACCATTTTCTAGAGTTATTTCTTCCCCATTTTTAAGTTTACCAAGTAACGGACCATTAGGTACATTATATTGCGCTAATTTATCCATTAAAAGTTCTCCCGGTTTATCATCTTCAACTACACGATAGCCAAAACTAGGTATTCGGTGGGCTAATTTTTCGGTATAAACTCTAAAACCTTTTCCTTGATAGATTAACCCACCTTCGTCCAAAACGACAAATTTGATCGGATAACTAATTTTTGTACGAGAAATTTTTAAAGCTGTCCGTACAAATTGTTCTAATCCAGCAGGACCATAAATGGTAATTGGTCCCACGTCACCTTGAAAAGATCTCGTTGCCAGTAATCCCGGTAGCCCAAAAATATGATCACCATGATTGTGGGAAATAAATATTTTGGTGACTTTACGCAACCTAATATTGGTTCGTAAAATTTGGTGTTGTGTTGCTTCTCCCACATCAAATAACCAAATTTCATTGATCTCATCAAGCATTTTCAAAGCAATACTTGATACATTACGTTTCTTTGAAGGTTGTCCTGCTCCAGTTCCTAAAAATTGTAACTCCATCTTATTCCTATCTAATACTTAGCTTTTTCAACTATTTTTTTAACAATTAAGACGCTATAATGCTTCGATCCTAATGGCGTAGGGTGTGTTCTATCTTCATAAAACCAGTCAGGATGCTTTTCTGCATAAGCGTGCCAATTAATTACTACAAAATTATGATACTTTTTGGCAGCTTTGGCTAATAAGCCGTTAACCTCATTTTGCCAGGGTTTAGCCGGCACATAGGTATTAATCCAAAACACTTGTCTTTTATTTCCCAATTGTTTCATTAAATCATCTATATCGGACATTTTGAAAGGGCCATTAGTTCCTAAGCCGATTAAGACATTTTTACTTAAAACTTTTTTATTTTGATATTGTTTTAATAAGCCAAAGGAAACATTTAGCTGCCGGGAAATTGCGGCATCAATCACAGCTTTAGGCAGCAGACGATTTAAGTCTGCACTCGACCCCGCCATGACAGAATCACCAATTGCAGTTAATTCTACCTTTCGTGCCAACTGTAACTCCGTCTGTGAAATACCAAATTTTGTAAAAGACTTATTAACGGGATGCTTTTTTGCAGCTCGCTCAGCTTCTTTTAATAGTTTAGCTTTTTTTTGCTCTTTAGGCCTAATTTTTTTATATTGTGCTATTAACTCATTATTATCTCTTTTTTGTTGTTTGCGATTAGCTCTAATTCTGCGCGCTAATTGACTTTGATTAAAGTTTTGCGCTTTAACTGCTGGTGAAATCAAAATTGCAGTACTCCCTGTAAGAAAAATTAAACCTGCCAGTACCGCTTTTGCTTTCATTAGATAATTTTTAGTGTTTTTATCCCAAATTTGTTGCCAGTATTTTTTAACTTTTTGCCCTGAAATTTTTCCACAAGGCTTTTCTACCAGCCTGTACGCAGCTTCACTTAAAAAAATGATTAGAACAAGCTCAATTAGATGGTAAAGTTGCACGTGATCGGCCATGTCAAAAACTTTATCTTCAAAGAATATCATTACGGGAAATTGGTAAAGATAAATTTCATAGCTTCGAGATCCAATCCAGTTAAAAATTGGATTAGTCAACCACCTGTTCCAGCGACTTGCCGGATGAGCAATTATACCGACAAGTACAGTTACGAGCAGCGTAAACAAAAGCATTCCCCCGCAATATGTAAAGGGCTTTTCAGCAGCCATTAACGGATTAAACAGCAAAGCGATTATACCAACGAGACAAATCATACCAATGATATCCAAAATAATTGCATCATTATGCTTTATAGTAGTTTTTAATTTATCCATGGGCCAAATAACAGCCAAAGCTGCACCTAAACCCAAAGAAAAAAATCTAGTGTCGGTGCCATAATATATGCGATTGATGTCGGCACCAGTGTTATACAATACCGTCATTTCAAGTGCAGAAAGTAAAGTGAAAAACAAAATAATTTTAAAAATGTTTTTTCTCTTTTTACCGTACTTCACTAATAAAAAAATAATTAGCGGCCATAATATGTAAAACTGACCGTTAATGGACATTGTCCATAAATGAACAAAAGGTGATTCATTAGCTGCAAAACGTTCAAAATAACTTTGTCCGTTTAAAATCTGCCAAAAATTATAAATATTGAGTAAATTAGTCACAACTATTTGACTTAACTTGGCCAATAAGTTGCGCTGAAAAAGAATTATATATGCCGCAGACAGCCATAATACCGCAATCAATGGCGGATAAATTTTTTTTAATCGGCTCAAGTAAAATTTTTTAGTATCGTAAAAGCCACTTTTTTCATATGACTTAAGCATCTGACACGTAACTAAATATCCTGATAGTACGAAAAAAATCGGTACACCAAGATAGCCGCCTGCAAAAGTATTAGGGTCAAGGTGATAAAGTATTACACCGATTACCGCTAAAGCCCTAAGTCCAGAATATCCTGTAATGTATCGATTTTTTGTCATATTTTTCAAAACTTTTCTATTTTTTATTGGACAAATTCAAAATTGAATGAGCCAATGATTACATCATCGCCGTCAACGGCTCCTTTTTTACGCAGAGCGTCATCTACTCCGAGATTTTTAAGTTTTCGAGCTAATCTCATGACACCATCCTGGTAATCGAGATTGGTTCGAGCTACTAATCTTTCCAGACTCTCACCTTTAATTTCATAAACATGGTCTTCCAGTTTTGTGACTGTAAAAGTGTTCTTTTGCTGAGGTTGATACTTATATTCTTTTACAACTCGCTGAGGTTGTAGTTCTTGCTTCTGCTGCTCTTTTTCTACCTGTTCAATTAAGGATGCTGTATCCTGCATTAACTGATCAATGCCTTGATGTGTCACACTGGAAACAGCATATACAGGTTTTTTAATTTGTTGCTCTTCTAAGCCGTGTTTAAATTGCTGCAACTTTTCAGCAGAACCCGGAAGATCCATCTGAGTAGCTACGATAATCTCGCGCCTGTTTTTAAGACTTTGATCATATTCAAGTAGTTCTTGCCTAACAGTCTGGTAGTCTTTGATTGCATCTCGCCCGTTGTTAGGATCCATACTTACTAAGTGCAAAATTACTTTTGTTCTCTCAATATGACGCAAAAACTGTAAACCGAGCCCGACTCCCTGACTGGCTCCTGCAATTAAGCCGGGTAAATCAGCCATTGAAAAATCTCGGCCATCAGGTAAAATTACCATACCCAAATTTGGTGTTAGGGTGGTAAAAGCATACGCTGCAATCTTCGGCTTAGCCTTAGTTACGACTGATAATAATGTTGACTTACCAACTGAGGGAAAGCCCACCAGTCCGACATCAGCCAAAACTTTCAATTCCAGGCGTAAAACACGGTCTTCTCCCGGTTCCCCATTCTCTGCAATTTCGGGCGCAGTATTGACACTCGTTGCAAAGTGAATGTTGCCGCGACCACCACGGCCACCGCGGGCTACAACTAATTCTTGTTTATTCTTAGTTAAATCACCAATTTCTTCATTAGTGTTGAAATCATAAACAGTCGTTCCAATTGGCACTTTTAAGTATAAGTCCTTAGCTCCGCGACCATATTGGGACTTAATACGACCATTTTCACCATTTTCTGCTTTAAACTTACGGCGATAGCGAAAATCCATTAATGTTCTAAGGCCACTATCGGCAACAAAAATAATGCTTCCGCCGCGGCCACCATCGCCGCCGGCAGGGCCACCATTCGGGACATATTTTTCATGGCGGAAAGCGACCATGCCGTCTCCGCCTTTACCAGCTTGGACTTCAATCTTAGTTTGATCGACAAATGTAGGCATATAGAATCTCCTTCCGTCTTTCTTAACTACATTACTATACCACACTATTATGTTTAATATCACTTGTTATAAGGTTAACTTAACTGTTTGCGCCTGAGGCAAAGTTAAACCAGCAGAACGTAACTCGTCAATAGAAGCTTCCTTAATCTTCTTTAGAGAGCCAAATTGTCTTAAAAGCTTATTTCTACTTTTTGGACCTATTCCTTTGATCGCATCTAGTTTACTGGACAATGCATTTTTAGCATGTGTTCTTCGGTGAAAAGTAATTGCAAATCTGTGTACTTCATCTTGAATTCTGGTCATTAAATAAAAACCTTGAGATTTAGGATCTAAAGGAATTAGTTTTAGTGGTATGCCGTTAATAGGATCACCATAAAGTAAATGATTAGTTCTGTGCTTATTATCCTTTACCATACCGGCAACTGGAATATTAAGGTTTAATTCATTGCGTAAAATATCCTCACAAGCATCTACTTGGATCTGACCGCCATCCATCAAAATTAAATCTGGCATGGGTTTATGTTCTTTAAGTAGTCTGCTGTATCTTCTGCGCACCACTTCACGAGTATTACGCACTTCATCACCACCATTTTGGTGTTCTACTTCACCCTTTAGTTTATATTTACGATAGGAATTTTTATCAGGTTCACCGTCTTTAAAGACAACTAAAGCAGAAACGGGGTCGGCTCCCTGAATATGCGAATGGTCAAAGCTTTCAATCACATGTCCATATGGCAGCCCTAAAGAATCAAAAATTTCTTTTTGTGCTCCTTTAGTTTTTCTATTGCCCAGCTCTAAGAGACGAAACTTTTCGTCTAATTTAAGTTTGGCATTGTCCTTGGCCATGTTTAATAAAGACCGTTTCTGCCCTCTCTTAGGCGTCCTCACCGGTACATGCAAAACTTCACTTAAAGCTTCATTATCAATCTTAGCAGGTACTAAAACTTCCTTAGGCACTATTCTGTTTCTTTGCCCGTAAAACTGAACAATAAATGAGGAAAATGTATCCTCGGGGTCATTAGTATCAGTCAAAGGGTACATTCTGGTTTCACTTCTAAGCAATTTTGCCTGCCTTAAAAAGAAAATTTGAATAGCTATCCATGATTTATCAACGTAGAAATTGAAAATATCACGTTGAGTATTATCATGAGAAATAATTTTCTGCTTTTCAACTGTTTCTTCAATGTAATTAAGTTGATCACGAATTTCGGCAGCACGCTCAAATTCAAGCTTTTTAGATGCAACAGCCATTTTTTGATTAAGATCTTTTTTAACCCAGCCAATATCTCCGTTTAAAAAGCTTTTGATCTTTTTTATTTGTGCTTCATAAACAGACTTTGGTACTGTTTTAAAACATGCGCCTAAACATTGTCCCATATGATAATACAGACAAGGCCTGCCCTGTTTACCATGACAGCGCCTTAAAGGGAAAACTTTTTGAATAAACTTAAGAGTCGCTTGAGCAGCATAGACATTTGGATACGGTCCGAAATAATAGCCTCCGTCTTTTCTAATAATACTAGTTAATTTGGTCTGGGGATCCCGCTCGTTAGTAATCTCAATATAGGGATAGCCAGTACCTTGCTTTAACTGCACATTATAATACGGTTGGTATTTTTTAATTAAAGTTACTTCAAGCAGAAAAGCCTCTTTATCGGTTGAAACAGTGATAATGTCATAATCGCGAATATTTTCAACCAGTTCTGCTCGTCTGCCAACTTGGGTACTCTTAAAATATGAACGTACTCGGCTTTTAAGATTTTTCGACTTACCGACATATATTACCTTACCGTTAACGTCTTTCATTAAGTAACAGCCTGGTTTAGCCGGCAAAAGTTTTAATTTGTTTTCAATTAACTGAGTTGCCAAAAAATCACTCCCCCAAATTCGCTATCATATTTTAACATACAATTTGTAAATTGAAATTTGCTTTTGCTTAACAAAAAAGATCAAGTAAAAGATAAAGAACTAATTCATTATGGATTACTTTACATAAATTTAATTATTTCAAGTTGATTAACGCATATTTTTCTAGCTTGTTAATTCTATTTTTAATATAATAAAAACAGAAAGGAAAATTATTATGGGTTTAACTTTTAAAAAACAAGATGAATTAGAAAAATTATTTGATAAATTCGCTACTATTCCTGAAAATAAAAAGAAGAAAATAGCTAAAAACAATCAGAAAGTAGAAGATAGTAATAAATAAAAATGGTTCTGCTACGAGAACCATTTTTTTCTTACAAATTTACAGATTTTCTTCTATCCATTGCCATACTTCTTTTACATGCAACTTTTGGACAGAACTAAAAGTAATTACACTTACATTGTCATAATTTAAGTTTATCTTTTGTTTTAAAGTATTAATAACTTGATTTTGCTGATTTTTCTTGACCTTATCAATTTTGGTACAGATTATCAAAATAGGTAAATTGAGATAAAGTGCATAATTATACATGGCCACATCATTTTTGGTAGGTTCATGCCGTGAGTCCATTAAGATAATTAGCCCTTGCAAGTTTGCTCGCGTTTCAAGGTAATCCTGAATCATAGTTCCAAACTGCTGTCGCTTTTTTTGCGAAACTTTAGCATAACCATAACCGGGTACATCAACTAAGTAAAACTCTTGGTTTACCAAATAAAAATTTAGTGTTTGAGTTTTCCCAGGCTGTGCTGATGTTCTTGCTAAGTTTTTGCGACTCAGCAGTGTATTTATTAAGCTGGATTTACCTACATTTGAACGACCGGAAAGCGCGATTTCAGGCAAATTATCTGTTGGATACTGGTCTTCACGCACTGCACTAATCGCATACGAGCTATTTTTAATGATCATTGGCTGCCTTAATTTCTTCTCCGTCGTCTTGTTCATCATCTAAGCGACGAGTTACTACCGGTTCAGCACTATCTTCTATCACTTCTTTTGTAACTTTAACGCTCTCAATATCAGGTTCACTCGGTGTTTGATACATAATACCCATCATTGCATTTTCTATAATGGTCCTTAAACCACGGGCGCCCATATTGCGATCAATTGCTAAATCCGCAATAGCGTTCAAAGCACTCGGTGTAAACTCCAAGTTAACTTGATCAAGTGACAGCAATTTTTTATATTGCTTTACTAAAGCATTCTTTGGTTCGGTTAAAATTCTTACCAGATCGTTTCTGTCAAGTTTATCAAGTGTTGCGATAATCGGAATTCGTCCAATAAATTCTGGAATCAAACCAAATTTGACGAGATCTCCTGTTGTCAGGTGTTTCATCCAGGAATCATCTTGAACTTTGTTTAATTCATTTTCAGCACTGAAGCCGATTATTTTATTGCCCAGACGACTTTTAACGATTTGCTCAATACCGTCAAAAGCTCCACCAACAATAAATAAAATATTAGTGGTATTTATCTGAATTAATTCTTGTTGGGGATGCTTACGACCGCCCTGAGGGGGAACAGAAGCAACAGTTCCTTCCAAAATCTTCAGTAATGACTGTTGAACGCCTTCACCTGAAACGTCTCTTGTAATAGAAACATTCTCAGATTTTTTGGAAATTTTATCAATTTCATCAATATAAACGATTCCTTTTTCTGCACGTTCAATATCGTAATCTGCATTTTGCAATAGCTTTAGCAAAATATTCTCGACATCTTCACCGACATAACCAGCTTCTGTTAAAGTGGTTGCATCAGCAATCGCAAAAGGCACGTCCAAAATCCGCGCCAATGTTTGTGCCAAATAAGTTTTGCCAGAACCAGTTGGTCCTATTAAGGCAATATTCGATTTTTGTAATTCTGTTGCAGAGTCAACATCCATTTGAGTAATCCGTTTATAATGATTATAAACAGCTACTGAAAGAATCTTTTTGGCACGTTCTTGGCCAATAACATACTGATCTAGCTGCTTTTTGATTTCCATTGGTTTCGGTAAATCTTGTGCTTTTTTCAAAGAATCAGATTTTAATTCATCATCAATTATTCTTTTAGACAGATCAACACATTCGTTACAAATATAAACCCCGTTACCCGCAATCATCTTTTTAACTTGATCTTGTGTTTTGTCACAAAAGGAACATCTAATTTCCTCTTGATCAGTAAATTGTGATGCCATTCTTATCCTCCTAATATCTACAAGTCCTAGATTAGCATAAATTGCGCTGTGTATATGAATTATTTGCTCGGAGAAAAATAAAAAGGCAGTTTGACACCACCTTTTTACTTAGATATTAAAATCCTATTTTTCGTCAGACTTTTTTTCATCTTTTTTTGTTTTGGATTTAGCAACTTGCTTTGCGCTGTCAGCAACAATTTTAATAGCCTTACGAACATTGATATCATGTGAAAGCATATCATCAGTCAAAGTATTGCGCACAGTTTTTTCATCCATGTTGTATTCGGCTGCCAGGTTCTTAATTTCCTTGTCAATTTCTTCTTGTGAAGCTTTAATATCTTCTTTCTTGACAATAGCTTCAAGGACAAGGTTGGTTTTAACCCTTTCTTCAGCATCTTTACTGAATTGTGAACGCAGCTGTGCTTCTGTCGTATTAGTTATCTTGTAATATGTTTCCGGACTGATGCCTTGGCGCTGCATATTGCCTAAATACTGATTCATTTGTGTATCGATATCTTCTTGAATCATCGCATCTGGAATCTTATCAATAGTAGCATTGGCAACTGCACCTTCAATGGCAGCTTGTTCGATTTCGTCTCTTGCAGCCTCTTCTTTTTGCGACTTTAAGTCCTTCTTGATTTTTTCTTTTAAATCATCAAGAGTATCAACTGAATCGTCTACATCTTTAGCAAATTCGTCATCTAGCTTAGGCAATTGCTTAGTTTTAACTTCATGAATCTTAGTAGCAAAATGAGCTTCTTTACCAGCTAAGTCTTTTGCACCATAGTCTTCAGGAAATGTGACAACAACATCAACTTCGTCACCGGCCTTATGACCAACCAATTGATCTTCAAAGCCTGGTATAAAAGTATTTGAACCTAAACTAAGTGAATAATCATCAGCTGAGCCGCCTTCAAATGCCTTACCATCAACTGTTCCCTTATAATCAATAGTAACAGTATCTCCGTTAGCAGCTGCGCTCTTCTTCAATACTAATTCAGCGTTCTTTTCACGCTCTTCTTTTAATTTGGCATCAACATCTTTAGCATATACACGAGTGTTTTGTTTTGGAACTTCAACTCCCTTGTATTCACCCAATTTTACTTCTGGCTCAATAGTAACAGTGGCTTTCATTTGCCAATCTTGACCTTTTTCCATTGAAACCGGCAAAATTTGGGGTTGACCTACAGCAGCAATACCAGCTTCTTTAACCGCTGCAGAATAAGCATTTGGCAGCACAATGTTCAATGCATTTTCATATAAAGATTCCTCACCGTAATATTGATCAAAGATCACACGAGAAACATGTCCCTTTCTAAAGCCGGGAACACGCAGGCTACCCTTTACCCTTTTAAAGGCTTGATCTAGCCCACGCTTTACATCAGCTTGGGGAATATCAAAAGTAAGTTCACCGGTAGTTTTATCGGTTTTATTCCATTTTACAGACATTAATTAAATACCTCCAATGTCAAGTTAAATTGCATCGTTACATACTAAATTATCTTACATTAAACGCTCGCAAAAAACAAACTTAGGCAAAAAAAGATGTACTTCTATGAAGAAGTACATCTTTTTAAACTGTTTTTAACGAACTAGTCAAGAATTTCAGTAACTTGACCAGCACCAACAGTACGACCACCTTCACGGATAGTGAATTTAGTACCCTTTTCAATGGCTGCTGGTTTAATTAATTTAACAGTAAATTCTGTGTTATCGCCAGGCATAACCATTTCAGTACCTTCTGGTAATTCAATTTCTCCAGTAATATCTGTAGTGTGGAAATAGAATTGTGGACGGTAATCTGAGAAGAATGGGGTATGACGTCCGCCTTCCTCTTTCTTCAAAACGTAAACTTGGCCTTTAAACTCGTGGTGAGTTTGAATTGAGCCAGGTGCAGCCAAAACTTGTCCACGAACAACTTGGTCACGGTCAATACCACGAAGCAATACACCAACGTTGTCTCCAGCTTCACCTAAGTCCAAAGTCTTGTGGAACATTTCCAAACCAGTTACAACTGATTTAAGAACTTTATCTACCAAACCGACAATCTCAACTTCATCACCAATCTTAACTGTACCACGATCGATACGACCAGAAGCAACAGTACCACGACCAGTAATAGTGAAGACATCTTCAACTGGCATCAAGAATGGCTTATCAGTTTGACGTTCAGGAGTTGGAATGTATTCATCAACTGTGTCCATCAACTTCATGATAACTTCTTCTTGTTCCTTGTCACCTTGTAAAGCTTTCAATGCTGAACCACGGATAACTGGAATGTCATCACCAGGATAATCGTATTCAGTCAACAAGTCACGAACTTCCATTTCAACCAAGTCAATTAATTCTGGGTCGTCAACTAAGTCAGTCTTGTTTAAGAAAACAACAATGTAGTTAACACCAACTTGACGAGCAAGTAAAATGTGTTCACGAGTTTGTGGCATAGGACCATCAGTTGCGGCAACAACTAAAATGGCTCCATCCATTTGTGCGGCACCAGTAATCATGTTCTTGATGTAATCGGCGTGACCTGGGGCATCCATGTGGGCGTAGTGACGATTTTCAGTTTCGTACTCTACGTGAGCGGTATTAATAGTAATACCACGTTCCTTTTCTTCTGGAGCTGCATCGATTTCTGAATAATCTTCTGCCTTAGCCAAGCCCTTTTCTGATAAAACTTTAGTAATAGCCGCTGTTAAAGTGGTCTTACCATGGTCAACGTGACCGATAGTACCAATGTTTACGTGTGGCTTTGTTCTAACGTAATGTTCTTTTTCTGCCATTAAAATGACCCTCCTGTAAATTTGCAAGAAGTCCGTTGAGTAAGTAACGGATAGTTCTCTGTTGAATATTGTACTACTTTCATAGGCAAATGCCTAGTATTTTAATGCATAGAGCCATGCCTAATGAAAACGTCCTTTGCTATTATACTAAATACTTTGAAAAAGTAAAGACATTTTATCCAATTTTATTCGGATATATTATTATCGATTTTCTCAAACAGTTTTTGATTGCTTCGGCCATCATGATTTTCAATATAAGAAGCAATGTCACTGGCAAAACTGTCGGGATTATCAACATACTTATATAGTTTAGGATAAAGACTGCCTAAAATCAAATTTACTTCGCCTAAAACTGCAGGAAGCTGGCTCGGTTTATGATAATACCGAGAGCCGATGCCTGATACAACTTCCCGATATATCGCATCTTTTTCGAGTAAATTTATTTTTTGAGGAATAAATTGCTCTTCCTGCCCCAATACCAAAACCCTAAATGTTTCTTGAAGGCCCAGGCGAAACAAATCTTCAATTAAAACCAGCCGAATTGCAAAGTTTAAACTGGGATCCAGCAGCAAACTCTGAGCATAATTTTTAAAATTTGGTAAATCTAACTTAAATAATTGTTCGTAATCAAATTTTGTCGGCTTGCTTTTTTGCTTGAAAGTAACCATTATTTGCTGCTGCTTTGTCTTACTAACAGGTTCAACTAAATCCGGTAACTCGTAGGCAGTAATATTTTTTACCTCTAATGCTTCAATAGAAAAGTGATTCATTTTCAGAATTCTACTGTATTCACGAAAAATTTTAGGATTAGTAAACAAGTCTTTTTCTTCTTTAATTAACTCATAAGCTGAATAATTTTGTTTATCCTTGAGATAAAGCTCGCAAAGACAAAGTACGACTTCATTACTTGGTCCAATTCTTAATGCCTCTTCAAGATTTTGTATTGCTTGAGCAAAATCTCCTTTTGCTGCGGATTTTTTGGCTAAACTAAGCAGATTTTTTTGACTTAATGAGGTCATTTATTTATCTTTCTTGATAATTCTTTGACCGGTTTTATTGACATCAACAGGATGATGGGTTTCTTTATTGGGCAACTCGCTCTTGTTGTTTCTCTTTTGCATAGCACGATGGCGGTTTTGGTTAACCTCCATTACTACTGGTAAAACTACTGGGCGTCTATTCGTTTTGCGATAGAGAAACTTTTCCAAATCATTACGAACATCCTGCTTAATTTCAGTCCAATCAAATTTTTTATGTTCAAAGTTATTAGTGATAGTTTTTTTAATCAATTCAATGCTGTCACGCATCAGTTGCTGATTGGCCTTAATGTAAACAAAGCCTCTGCTGGTAACTTGTGGTTGAGCAATAATCTTTTTCTTACGGCGATCAATTGTGACTACAGCAATGAAAATACCGTCATCTGATAATACTTCTCTGTCTCGTAAAACAATATTACCAACATCCCCGATACCAGAACCGTCAATCATTGTATCCTCACCTGGGACCGGATCTGTTAAATAAAGGCGCTTTTGATTGAAATCGTAGTTTAAGCAATCTCCATTCTTGGTAATAAAAATATTATCTTTATCCATTCCTGCCCTAATAGCTAAGTCCTTGTGTACTTCAAGCAGTCGATATTCACCAATAACGGGAATTAAAAATTGCGGTTTCAAAATATCAATAAGTAGTTGCAAATCACGGCCTGTCGCGTGTCCACTGGTATGCTTTGCCTTACCTAATTGAATAACGGTCCCACCAGCACGATAAACCAGATCACTGGTTTGTGCCACAACCGTTTCCACAGAATGAGAAGGTGTCGTCGCAATAAAGACTAGGTCTCCCTTATGAATTGTGATCATGCTGTGACGGTTCTTAGCCATTTTTTGCAATGAATTTAAGGGCTCACCCATTTGACCGGTTTCCAAAATAACTGTCTTTTCATCTGGAGTTTCTTTTAAATTTTTAACCCTCATTAGTAAACCTTTAGGGACATTCAAATAACCCAGATTCATTGCAGTACGAACGATTTTAGCTAAATCTCTACCTGTTAGTAAAACATGCCTACCCGTTTGATAGGCAGCGTTTAAAACTTCTTGAATTCTAATCAAATTCGAGGCTTTTGCAGCAACAATTACCCGACCATTTGCATTACGAAAAACATTTGTAACATAATCTCCAATGTCCTGTTCAGCAACATTTGGTAAAGATGCCTCTGCATTTGAAGAATCACTTAATAAAGCCAATACCTTTTTTTGACCAATTTCAGCTAATCGATCTAGATCAGTCCGGTATTTAGGAGCAGCGGAAGGGTCAAATTTAAAATCACCTGTGTAAACCACCTCTCCGGCTGGAGTATGCACGTCAATACCAAGAGAATCAGGGATGGAATGCGTAGTTGGGAAAAAAGAAATATTGGCGTTTTTAAATTCAATCTCTGTTTCCGCATCAATCACGTGAAAGAGACTGTTTTTACACCGTTTATTCTCACGTCTTACTGTTATCTTAGCCAATTCAATTGTTAATTGGGAGCCAAAAACTGGAATGTCATATTTTCGTAGAATATAAGGTAGTGCCCCAATTGAATCTGCATGTCCATGTGTCAAAAAGATGCCGACTACCTGATCACCATATTGCTCGAAAAAATCCAGATCTGGAATAACCAGATCTATTCCAAACAATGTACTGTCGGGATATTTAAGGCCAGCATCAAGAACAAAAATTTCATCATTAACTTGAACAGCGAACATGTCTTTTCCTTGCTCACGAACACCGCTCAGAATCATAATTTTAACTTGATCAGTCATTATATTTCCTTTTCTTTAATTGCTATTCAGTTGTTATTTATGGATCAGATGATCACAACGTAAAAAGTATCTTTTTTTATTCTAGCATAAAATGGTATTATGACAAAAATAAAAAAGCCGATTCAATACTCGAACCAGCTTTTTTAGATCTCAATTAAAATTAACGACGTAAGCCTAACTTCTTAATTAATTCACGATAGCGATTAATATCTTTGTTTTGTAAATAACGAAGCAAGTTACGACGGTGACCGATTTTCTTCAGCAGGCCAACATAAGAATGGTGGTCATGTGAGTGATTTCTCATATGCTCAGTCAGATTGTTAATATCTGTAGTCAAGATTGCCACTTGAACCTCAGTTGAACCTGTATCGCCTTCGTGAGTCGCAAATTTTTGAATGATTTCATCTTTTTCAGCTTTTGAAATTGCCATAATATTTTCACCTTTCACTAAAATAATTGCCGTTAACAACGTTAACCGTCAGGTGTGAGCGTGCAAACAGCGTTAACGGTTCACAACAATAGTATAATACAGACAATTTTTTTAAAAAGCAAGTATAATTTATCTTGCATCTGCAATTATCTTTCAGTATAATCTATAAAGTAGAATTACGATCAATGGAGGTGAATTTTATGCCACAAATCAAATCAGCTATTAAGCGTGTGAAGACTCAAGATGCTGCTAGAAAGCGCAATGCTGCTCAAATGAACAAGTTAAGAACTGCCGTTAAGAAGTTTAAGACTGCTCAAGCTGCTGGTGCTGATAATGCCTCCGAATTACATGTAGCTGCTGCTCGTGCTATTGACAAGGCAGCTTCAAAAGGACTTATTCACAAGAATAAAGCTAGCCGTGATAAGAGTCGTTTAGCTAAACTTGCAAAATAATAATTTGATTAAATGATAATCAAAAAGACAGAAGTGAAAATCATTTCTGTCTTTTTATTTACCAAAATTTATACGTAATTAGACATTAAGAATAAAGAGCTTCAAAAAATTATCGGCTCGATATTGACCATTTTTATAATTATAATCCAGTTTAATTGCTTGCTCTAATAGCTGTGCTACTTTTTCTTTTGCTAACTTATTTTTTAGCGCCAACTTAACACGATAAGGATGAACACCAAGTTTTCTTACAATTTCAGCTTCACTTCTCCCTCTTGCTTTAAGTATTTTAACTAGCAAAATCATTTCTAATTGGTTTTCAAAAACCGCAAGTATTTGAATTGGATTATTTCCGTTTTGAAGTTGATTATTTAACCGAGCGATAGCTTCTTGGTAGTTTTGGGCTAAAGCTGAATCTAAAATTGCAAAAATATTTTGTGCTAGTGATAAATCAACATTCTTTTTAACTATT
The DNA here is from genome assembly GCF_003692935.1 of Lactobacillus sp. ESL0260. NCBI lineage: Bacteria > Bacillati > Bacillota > Bacilli > Lactobacillales > Lactobacillaceae > Lactobacillus > Lactobacillus sp. ESL0260. Next base: position 132,191 of record NZ_REHO01000010.1, on the reverse strand, counting down.
TCAGTAGTGATATTTCTGTCAACAGCTACCATCTTCAGCTTATTATAATTACTTAAAACTATATCTAAAACCTGGTCACTGCGTTCAAGCAACAATGTTGCAGCAGAATTTGTAATATGATAGCCCTCGGTCGTTATAATTGCTTTAATTACTTTATTCAGATCATAAGGCCGAACTTGAGTCTCAACAACGTTAAAATTTTGCGTGACGGACTTCGTTATTTTTTTGCGCCGATCTAATTTTTCATAAGAGGCGACAATAACTATGACATCTTCAAGTTTTGCAGTATTTACAAAAATATTTTGCAGCTGGGTGATCTGCTTTTGATATTTTTTGGGAACCTTTGACGTTAAGAAAAAAGGGTTCTTAATTGTTATTACTTTTTTCTGGCTAAAAAGACTTGATTCAGTAAGATCAGCAATTAATTCGTCTAGCCCCTCTGCTTCGCAATCAACGGAAACTTTTTCATAGTCTGCGAAAATCTCATCATGTATATACGAGCTAGTTAGATATTCATTTAAAAAACTATCATTTCCATTAATTAAAGTATGCAAAATTTTTTTATTTGAGTTTTTAAATAAAGAAAGTAATGTCATTTTTTAATCACCGGCAAAAATCTTTTAAATTTGGGTTTTATTAAAACACCATAGTTCCAAGTTATCATACCACAGTCCTGAGTCGAAGCCCATGGAATATGTTGGCTGCGAAGAGTAGCAATAGTTTCTGGATGAGGGTGCCCAAAGCGATTCTTGCGGCCAGCAGAAATAAAGACTCTTTCTGGTTGCAAAGCTTGCAAAAATTCTTTATTGGAAGCGGTTCGACTTCCATGATGTCCTAACTTAAAATAATCAGCATGTAAATGATAACGGCTCAATATTTCCAGTTCCCCTTTTTGGCCCAGGTCTCCGGTAAAAAGCCAGCTTTTGTTTGCTAATTTAAATAATAACGAAAGTGAATCTTCATTTTTACCAATACCTGGCTTAAAGGGATATACAACTTTGAAGGAAATTGGTGGCTCATTTATTGTTTCACCGGCTAACAGCTGTACAATCTGCCCTTTTTGAATTCGACCTGTTATTCTTTTGCAAAATGAAGGATTCCTTATCAATCCTTGCGCCATATACAATTTTTTTACCCGAATTTGACTCAAAAGTGGCCTTAAGTCCCCTACGTGATCGGCATCCTGATGGCTGATAAAAATTCCGTCAATTTTATTTATTCCCTGTGCTTTCAAAAAAGGCACGGTGATTTTATTAATCTGCGGGGTTATTTTTTTACCGTTAAAATTTAACTTTCCACCAACGTCAATGAGATAAACATGCCTAAAAAGAGGCGTAGATATTAAGATACTATCCCCCTGTCCTACGTCAATAAAAGTTACTTGACCCTTGAGGGGAAAATGAATCGTTAAGAAGATTAGTCCGTATATAATTAAGGCCAGCTTAAAAAGATATCTGATTAGTTTTTGATTTTTAGACTTTTCATTTATTAATACCAACAATATAGAAGTTAACAGTAATAAAAACAGGCATTGCCACCAATTAATTTTCCCAAATGTTAAAAGACCAATTTTACTATTAGAAACCTTCGCAATTACTTTCTCACCTTGTTCAAGTATCTTTTCAAGGAAATAACTACATCGGGGACTAATGTTAAAAATAATTAAATTAAAAAAAGTCAAGGGCATAACAACCCAGTTAAAATATGGTACCACTAACAAATTAAAAAAGACCGTTAGCAGATTAAACTGAAAGAAATGAAATAAAAGTAGTGGCAATAACAAATTGTTTAAAGCCCAGGACTGTCTAAACTTAGTCAGGCTTTTAGTCATTTCAAGGCCCAAGGCTAAAGTGTAACTTAAAAGAGCTCCAGTACTCATCATGAGTCGAGGATTGACGGACATATGCAAAACAGCCGTTAATCCTAGCAGATCTGCCTTATTAATTCTTAGCTTATGCAACGAAAAAATTTGCCCCAAGATATAGGTTAAACTCGCTCTAATAAATCCAGCTTGACCATTACTTAGAAAAATACCGACTAATAAGATAAACAAGCAAAAAATGAAAGTTTCTTTTTCAGTTAATTTACAGTAATAGCACATTGTGCTTATTACTAGCGTGTAAATACCAACATGCAAACCAGAAATGCTTAAGATATGAATGACACCGAGGTCACGATAATTATTGAGTATTGTTTGGAATTTCTGGTCAGGGCTTTCTCCCAATATAAGTTCATTACTAAAAAAAGACAATATCGGTGGAAACTTTTGCAAAAATTTCTTTAACTGAAAACGCCAGTAATGCAGGTAATTTGCTAATCCTCCTTTCTTAATTTGGATCTTAAAGCTCGTTAAATTAACTTGCTGAGTAATCTTTTTACTGCGGTAATATTTTTGCTGGTCAAATTCTCCAAAATTCGAAGCTGGTTCAATTGGGTTAACCTCACCAGACAAATCATGTAATATAACTTTATAGCCATAATTTAATTGCTTTAGCTGACTTGAACTCAATTTGCCAGAAACTAAAATCTTACTTCCAGCCGTCTGCCCTTCAACCGTAAACCAGTCATCGGAAATCTTCATTTTGTCTGGAAAAAAGGTAATAGCTGTATTGGGTTTAAGTGCAAAATCAGTTTTACTCATGTCAGAGTGAAAACCAAAAATAGTTGCCAAAAGAATAATAAAAATTAGCCATTTTAAAGAATTAAATTTAAGTAAAAGTAAAAAACCTAAATAAAAAACTATTAATAGGCAAGTACATTTTTGCACAAAGGTATAGCATTGATATTCCAAGAAACTTAAATTAATTAGTAATAAGGCCAGTAGCAGGAAAAACCCAGGTCGCAGAATATCAAATTTCCAGTTGGTCTTTAAGCGCAGCAAAAGTCTTTTCTCCAATTCCTGATACCTGCATTAAATCTTCAACAGATTTGAATTCCCCGCTTTTTTGACGGTAAGCAATAATTTGCTGAGCCTTTTTTTCACCAATACCATTTAGTTGTTGCAGTTGACTTACGTTTGCAGTATTAATATTCACCTTGTTACCGGCATTAGTTTGGTCACTTGTTGTCTCAGGGGCAGAATTAGAAGCATTGGAAGAAACCGATTCAACGACTTGTTCTGCTTTAATTTTTTCACCTTTGTATGGAATGTGAATTTTATCTTGATCTTTCAATATCAATGCTCGATTAACATTCTTTAGCTGCGCATTATTCTTAATCCCCCCTGCGGCGGCAATTAAATCGTTTAAACGTGCTCCACTTTTTAAAGTATAAACGCCTTGGTGATTAATCGCGCCTGATATATCACAGGTCACATCTTTAGGCTTAGTCGCGGCTACCTTTTTGGTAACAGATTCAGTATTTGACAACTGTTTACTTGCGTCACTGCCGGACTGATTTTTATTTTGCACAGTATTCTCATTTTTATAATCTAATTCGTCAAAAGTGTCATTTGAGTTTGGCCTTTGAGACCAAACTACTAGAACAATGCCCAAAAGGACTATTCCAATGAAAAAATATTGTTTGTGTTCCTCAATAAAAGCTTTAATTTTTTCCCAGTTCATTTTTTCAACCCCCATTGATAAGTACGCAAAAAAAGCCCAAAAACTTGGGCTTTTAGTAATTATTGATATTTTTGTTGTAAATAATGGAGTGCATCATCAAAAGTACGAACGGGAACTATTTTCATTCTAGTACCAATCTGCTTAGCTGTTTTTTTAGCTAATAAATAATTGCTGGTGACTTTTTTCATTCCTGCAGTATCCGTCGGGGCAAAAAACACTTCAGCGCCGGCTTTGTCAGCAGCTACTACTTTTTTATCAACGCCGCCAATCATGCCAACTTTTCCAGTAGGACTGATAGTTCCAGTTCCAGCTATTTTATGTCCTTGAGCCAAATGTTTACCCGAAAAAACTTCGTAACTGGTCAAGGTAAACATTAAACCAGCTGAAGGACCACCAATTGCGCCAGCATTAATCGTTACTTGAGGATGGGTTTCGACCTGTAAATGTTCGACCAATTGAATGCCAATACCTGGCTTTCCTGTTCCTGCAACTTTAACGATTTTCCCTTTAAAATTTATTTTTTTCTGTTCACGCAAAGCATTAATTACAACTTCAGAGCCAATCTTTTTCTTTTGAAAGTAATTGATCATTTCTTCAGTTGAGCGAAATTTATGACCATTTGCTCCCAAAACGGTATCTCCTATTTGCAACTTATTTCTAAAACTGGAACCCTTTTGTACCTGCATAACATATACGCCTTTATAATGCAGTTTAGGCTTAAGACCTGCCTTTTTAGCCGCACAATAAAGTGCATTTTGCTGACTTGTTTGCATATACCAATTTTGTAGTTCCTGATACTGACTGTTACTTGAATTACCCAGTAATTCAGACTTGGGAATGCGACTGGCATATTTTTGAGTATAACTAAAAAGGTACTCCCAGACTGATGCCGGCTGGCTAGTTTCACTAACTGTAACTAGATAGAAATTATTGGGCGCCTTGGCCTTACTTTTCACAAATTGTCCTACTGGCACTGCGCTTCCCGGCATTTCAATATAATAATTTGTCGGCCAGTTCAACCCAATAAAAACTAGAAAAAGAGTCAGAATAAAAAGCAGCCATTTACGTGTCTTACTATTTCTTTTAGCATGATTTTCTTCTTTATTCATGAGAATTTTTCCTTTAAAGCCTTTGCAGCCTCGCTGGGCAAGAAACTATTAAAATCACCATTAAATTGTGCAATTTCTTTAATAATACTAGATGCAACATAACTATTTTCCGGTTTAGTAAAAAGCAAGACTGTACTAATATCATTTGCCATTTTTCTATTCATTTCCGCAATCTGTTGTTCAAATAAGAAGTCTGTAGTGTTTCTGACTCCCCGCACGATAACATTTGCGTGTAAATCTCGTGCTACATTAACTGTCAGCTGATCAGGCTTTAGCAGCACCTCAACATTTGGCAGGTTTTTAACAGCAGCTTGGCATAATTTTTGCCTTTCGTTATCCTTAAAAAGATATTTTTTAGCCGTATTAACCATTACTACTACGTAAACTTTATCAAAAATTGCAGCTGCCTGCTTAATAACATCAACATGTCCATTAGTAACAGGATCAAAACTGCCCGGAAAAATTGCTACACTCATTATTATTTTTTATTCCTTTCGATAAAAACGGATAATGGTTTTACCCAGGTGCTTTTCTTTAATAAACTCAAAACCAGCAACTACCTCCAAATCCGTCTGATCATCTGTTTCAGCTACTATTATTGCTCCTTGATGTAGCAAAGCTAAATCACGCATTTTTGCCATATCAGACGCAATTTTTTGCTTTGCATATGGCGGGTCCAAAAAAACTAAATCAAATTTCTGTTGATCTTCAGCCAATTTATTCAAGGCGGCTTTACTGGACATCTTATATACAGAGAAAAGATTAGGCTCTTTGGTCAAGGCAATATTTTTGCGAATAATCGCTACGGCCTGGTAATTAATGTCTATTATCACGGCATGGTGACAACCGCGAGAAACGGCTTCTATTGCTAAAGCACCACTTCCGCCATATAGATCAAGGACTTCACCACCAGAAAAGAATTGACCTAATGAATTAAACAGTGACTCTTTAACTTTATCACTAGTCGGTCTTGTCTTTTGACTCTTTAAAGTAAATAAATTTCTTTTGGCATATTTTCCAGAAATAATTCTCATAATAGTTGTTCTGTATTTTCCTGACGTTCTTGTAACTTTCTTTCAGCATCTGCTGCTAAATCCGTAATTTGTTGTTCAATATGATCACTTGAAAGATCGATTTGATCCCATTTTGATCTTTCAACCCTGTCAACAAAATCAAGTGCATTCAGATTCCGAATAACTTGATCGATCTCATTTTGATTTACATATAAAATACAATAACCGAATTTTTTAGAAAAATATACTATATCACCATAATGCCTTAGCTTATATTGGTTGCTGACTGAATTTAAATAAACAATAATGCTCAGCCTTTGGCTAATATTTTTATTGGTTAAGTCTTGCTTGATGCTCATTTAAAACTTCCTTCTTTTTCGATTCGTTCATTTGCTGATATGTTCAGTACAATCCCAATAGCGGCTGATAAGATAATTAAAGAAGAGCCACCGTAGGAAATAAAAGGTAATGTGACCCCGGTTATAGGCAATAGACCAAGCACGGCGCCTACATTAAACAGAGTTTGAATAAAGATAATTGTAGTAACTCCAAAACATACCAGAGCATTGAATTGAGAACTGGCATGGATACCAACTTCCATGATACTCCATATCAGATAAAACATAAGACTTAGTATGACTAGAGCACCAATAACCCCAATTTCTTCTGCAATTATAGCTAAAATAAAGTCTGTGTATGGTTCTGGGAGATAGCCCCGTTTTTGCATGCTATTGCCTAATCCTACTCCGAGCAAACCACCATTATGAATAGCATAATACGAATTAACTAGCTGGGCACCACCCTTTTGCTCAAGTTCAAAAGGATGCAGAAAAGACATAAAACGGTGATATTGATACTTATTTTGTAAAAAAGCAGGATTCAATTTGATAACTAGGAAGATAAATAAATATATTCCAACTGCAATACCAATTAAGCATAATACTGCATTTTTAGCAGGAACACCAGAAACAGAAAACATGATAATCACAATCATGGCTAAAATAGCAGTACCGCCAAAATCCGGTTCAAGTATAACCAAAAGCATCATAAAAGCAGCTAAAATTGCTGGCCTATACAAATTACGAATAATTTGGCCTTTTTTGAAAGCTCCATCATGACGGTCTAAGAAATAAGCTAAGTAAATTATCAGCGACAGCTTGGCAATTTCTAATGGTTGAATCTTTATTATCTTTAAATCAATCCAGCCAACAGAACCATTTACGGCTGCGGCAGATCCCTTAAAAATTTTCAAGAGAATTAGGTAAATGAGCAGCAAAAAACTAAGACCTAAAAACCAGATAACAAATTTGCGACTCTTAAAAATTTCTAGTTTTAAGAAAAAGCACAGAGCACAGCAAACAAATACGGCAAAGACGGCATACAGAGCCTGGCGAATACCATATATTGCCGGGTTAAAGCCATTAACTAGTAATATGTCCGAGCTAGCCGAATAAACCATTACAATTCCAAAAACGACTAAGAGAATATAAGGTATGAAAATATTGTAATTTAAATGGTGAAGTTTTTGCCGCACTAGCCGATCTCTCCTTCTGTAACTTAATCTACCTTTATTATAAGCATTATAAAACAAAAAGAGCACCACTTCATCAGTGAGTGCCCTTCTAAAACATTTATTTATTTTTTATTACGTTTCTTATCAGCTTTTTGTCTTTCTGAAGTATTGAGAATTTTCTTTCTTAATCTAATTGAATCAGGAGTTACTTCACAGTATTCATCATCATTTAAGAATTCAATGGCCTCTTCAAGTGTTAAAGTCTTAGGAGTTCTGATTGCGGCAGCATGATCTTTCCCGGCAGCACGAGTGTTTGTTAAATTCTTACCTTTAATAACGTTGACCGCAATATCACGATCACGGGAAGATTGGCCAACAATCATCCCTTCATAAACTTCTACTCCAGCACCAATAAATAATTCACCACGTTGTTCAACAGTTTGTAAAGAATACGTAGTTGATTTACCCTGGCTAATCGATACTAAAGCACCATTTTGCCGTCCCGGTTCCCAATTTTTGACAACTGGCTTATATGAATCAAAACTGTGGTTCATAATGCCGTAGCCACCGGTTTGGGACATAAATTCATTATTATAACCAATTAAGCCACGAGAAGGAACCAAGAAGTCTAAACGGGTTTGATTATTGCCAGTTGAAGTCATATTCTTCATCTCACCTTTTCTTTGTGAAAGAGAATCAATGACAGAGCCAACATATTCATCTGGAGTATCAACCTGGACAGCTTCAAATGGTTCACACATTTTGCCGTCAATTTCACGATAAATTACCTTTGGTCTTGATAACTGTAATTCAAAACCTTCCCGCCGCATTTCTTCAACTAAAATTGAAAGGTGTAATTCACCACGACCAGAAACAGTCCAGGCGTTTAATTGATCAGTCGGCTCAACTCTTAATGACACATCAGTACGTGTTTGCTTAATTAGTCGATCCTCTAACTTCTTAGGCGTAACTTTGTCACCCTCACGACCAGAAAATGGTGAGTCATTAGCAACAAAGTCCATTTGCAAAGTTGGCGGATCTATTTTAAGAAGAGGTAAAGCTTCAGGACTTTCAGCAGAAGCAATAGTCTCACCAACAAAAATATCGTTAATACCGCTGATGGCAATAATATCCCCTGCTTTAGCTTCATTAATTTCATTACGCTTCAAGCCGAAGAAACCGAACAATTTCGTAACCCTAAAGTTTTGGGTAGACCCGTCACGCTTCATGACAGTGATATTATCACCAACTTTAACTTTACCGCGATAAATGCGGCCAACACCAATTCGACCAACATAATCATCCCAGTCAAGCATTGTAATTTGGAACTGCAAAGGCTCATCAGCATTGTCAATAGGCGCAGGAATAGCCTTAATAATAGTGTCAAAAATAGGATTCATCGTTTCTTCCTGTTTAGCAGGATCTGGATCATAGGATGAGGTACCATTCAAGGCCGATGCATAAACGACTGGAAAATCAAGTTGTTCATCGTTAGCGCCAAGTTCGATAAATAATTCCAAAACTTCGTCAAGAACTTCTTTGGGACGAGCACCAGGACGATCAATTTTATTGATAACCACAATGGGCTTAACTCCAGCCTCTAATGCCTTTTTGAGTACGAAACGAGTTTGCGGCATAGTACCTTCATAAGCATCAACCAGCAATAAGGCACCATCGACCATATGCATGATTCGTTCAACTTCACCACCAAAATCGGCATGTCCTGGAGTATCCAAAATATTGATGGTAGTGTCACCATACTTAACCGCTGTATTTTTAGATAAAATAGTAATACCACGTTCACGCTCAATATCGTTGGAGTCCATTGCCCGATCTTCCAGAGCCATATGTTCAGGGAGAGTGTCGGATTGCTTCAATAATTGATTAACCAAGGTAGTTTTACCATGGTCAACGTGCGCTATGATAGCTATATTTCTAATATCGTTTCTTCTTTTTTCTGACAAAAGTATTCCTCCTCCACTCCTCAATAAAAAAACTGTGACGTGGTCACAGTTTCGGCGGCACGTCAAAAACATGCTGATCGAAGTGTTTCATATCTGTATATTTACGCTCATTGATTTTACCACCTAACTGTTTAAGGGTCAACGTTTATCCCTCTTTTTCAAATTAAAAATTTAGTATAGAATAAAAAGCAGACAAATTAGTTTATTTTATGTTACAAATATAACTATAAACTTTTATGAAAGAGTGAATGTAATTGATATTAATGAAAGATATTACCCGAGATGGAAATCCGGTATTACGCAAGGTAGCCAAACCACTAACTTTTCCTTTAAGCGAACATTATCAAAATTTAGCAAAAGAAATGATGGAATATCTGATTAACTCTCAAGATCCTAAAATTGCAAAAAAGCACCAATTACGTGCTGGCGTTGGTTTAGCCGCACCTCAGGTTGGTGAGAGCGTCCAGATGGCCTCATTATTAGTACCAAATGATAAAAATGAAATAGTTTTCAAGGAAACTTTTGTTAACCCGGAAATTTTATCCGAATCTGTCAGACAAGCTTGTTTAAGTGAAGGTGAAGGTTGTCTAAGCGTTGACAAAGTAATTGATGGTTATGTGCCCCGTCCTGATAAATTGAAAATACATTATTACACTGTTTTAGGTGAAGAAAAAACAATTCGTCTAAAGGATTATCCTGCAATCGTAGCTTCACATGAAATTGAACATCTGCGAGGCCACCTTTTTTACGACCGCATCAATAAGCAAGACCCCTTTAAATTAGATGAAGATACAGTGGTCATCTATTAATTTTTCACAGATATTCATGTCGTCAGCTGTCGTTTTGACGGCTTTTTTAATAAAGCTCGCAAAACTTGATTCTATACTTGTTTTTGCATGTATGGTAGAATTTTACTAGCTATTGGAAGCTTTAATGCTGTCCAAAATTAGAACGTTTTATTAACTGAATAAGGAGAATACAAATATGATCTACAAAGTTTTGTATCAAAAAGACAAGGTTGTCAATCCTAGACGAGAAACAACCAAGACTCTTTACCTTGAGGCAGAAAATTTGGTCGCCGCAAGGACTATGGTTGAGGAAAATACCCCCTATAATATTGAACTCATCCAAGAATTAGCCGGTAATTCACTGACTTATGAAAAGGAGCATGCCGATTTTAAGCTAACTTCTTTTGAGAGTAAGAAGTAATATCTGTGCGCATAAAAAATAATGAAGTAGCCGTCGTTGCAATCGGGGGGTTGCACGAGATAGGCAAGAATATGTACTGTGTACAGTACCAAGACGAAATTATTATTATGGATTGCGGAATTAAATTCCCTGAAGATGATCTTCTTGGTATTAATTACGTCATTTCTGACTATTCATATTTAGTTAAAAATCGTAAAAAGATTAAAGCACTTGTTGTTAGCCATGGACACGAAGATCACATTGGCGGGATACCATTTCTGCTTGAAAAGATTCCGGAAATTCCCGTATATGCCACACCATTTGCCTTAGCTTTAATTAAGGGCAAGCTTGAAGAACACGGCATTTTGCGAACAACAGAATTACACGAAGAGCACGAGGACACTGTACTTAAATTCAAGAAACTAACGGTTACTTTTTTCAGAACCACTCACTCTATTCCGGATACCTTAGGCATAGCTGTTCATACCCCATTAGGTGCGGTCGTGTTTACAGGAGACTTCAAATTTGATTTAACACCGGTAATGAACCAACCTGCTCCGGATTTTCAAAAGATGGCTAAATTAGGTAACGAGGGAGTTTTAGTTCTATTATCCGATTCAACTAACGCTGAAGTCACCCAATTTACTAAGTCCGAGCGTTTTGTGGCTAAATCGCTGCATGACATTATTACGGGAATCCATGGCCGCATAATCTTTGCTACCTTCGCCTCTAATCTTTACCGCGTATCGACTGCTATCCAGGCAGCAATAGATACTGGACGTAAAGTTGCCATTTTTGGACGCAGTATGGAAAACGGTGTGCAAAATGGCATTGATTTAGGCTATTTGAACGTTCCTGATGGTCTGATTGTAGATGCTAATGAAATAAATCACACACCAGCTGAACAAGTGATGATTTTATGTACCGGCTCACAAGGTGAACCTTTAGCTGCTCTTTCCAGAATAGCAAATGGAACCCACAGACAAATTAGTTTACAGCCCGGCGATACAGTGATCTTTTCTTCAAACCCAATACCTGGCAACACATTAAGCGTTAATCATTTGATTAACAAGTTAATGGAAGGTGGCGCCAGCGTGGTTCATGGCCGCATTAATAATGTCCATACTTCAGGACACGGTGGTCAAGAAGAATTAAAGATGATGGTTCGCCTAACAAAACCTAAGTACATGATTCCTGTTCATGGTGAATACCGCATGCAGGTCATTCATACCGAACTGGCACAAGCAGCAGGAGTTCCGGCCGCAAATACATTTGTTTTGGAAAATGGTGAAGTCATTTGCTTTGGACCAGAAGGCTCCCGCATAGCTGGCCATATTCCAGCTGGCGATGTCTATGTTGATACCTCTGGCACAGCCGATGTAGGCAATGTTGTCGTTCATGATCGGCAAGTCTTATCCGAAGATGGATTGGTAGTTGTGGTGGCAACAGTTGATTACAAGCACAAACGCGTTTTAGCTGGCCCCGATGTTTTGAGTCGTGGTTTTGTTTATATGCGTGAATCTACTGAATTAATCAACCAGGCGCAAAAGCATATTTATCACATTATAAAGTCCGAAATGGACAAAACTGAACATCCTAAAGACAGTGTAATTCGCAATGCCATTATTGCTAACCTTTCTGATTTTCTATATTCTAAGACAAAAAGACGGCCGCTGATTTTACCAATGTTAGTTGAGAAAAAATAACGAAAAGCCCTTTTTAAGGGCTTTTTATGTAATGAATGAAATTTTATGGATAACAAATTAAAAATACATCTTTTGGTTAATGAAGTAGCTGGTAACGGGCGTGCCAAAAAAGCACTCAAGAAAACCACAGCTTTATTAATCAATGAAAACATTAACTTTGACTTGCGAAAAAGCACTTATGCCGGGGAGGCTATTTACATTGCACAAGAATATGGTGACCAAAAGCACTCGCCTACGGAAATTTTGTTGGTAATCGGTGGTGATGGTTCTCTTAATGAGGTGTTAAATGGAATTAAAAGATCCCAAAATCCGAAAACTCCTATTGCCTACCTACCTGCAGGAACAGGTAATGACTTTGCGCGTGCTGCTAGTTTAACGAATGATCCGAAAGTTCTTATAGATCATTTGCAACAAGAATTTAAACCAGAGCGGATAGATTGCGGGACTTTTATTTTTCCTGATATTGCCCCTAATAAGAAGTATTATTTTGCCAATAGCTTTGGCATCGGCTTTGACGCATTTGTCAACCATAATAGTAATATTTCAAAATTGAAAAAGGTTCTGAATCATCTTAGTGAAGGTAAATTAATATACGGCTGTAATGTTTTAGCAACTGTTACCAAGCAAGATACTTTTATTGTCGATATTGAAAAAAATGGTCAAAAATTCCATTTTGACGATGCTTTCATGGTTACCACAACTAATCATCCTTATTTAGGCGGAGGTCTTCCCCTTTTACCCAGTGCTAGAATTGACAGCCATAAAATATACACCGTGGTGGTTGAAAAATTTAGCTTAGCCAAATTGATTAAACTATTTATCAACCTCCTAAAAGATGGCTCACATGTCAATGATCCTCAATTTCATTATTTTGAAACTAATAAAGTTAAGGTAACAACAATAAAAAAAGAATATGCCCAAGTAGATGGGGAAGAAATTAAACGTAATATTTTTAACATTAATTTTTCTGTTTCAAGTTTTAATCTTTTACGCTGAAAAAATTAGTTTTGCCAAAACTTGCAAAAACAAAAAATACCGCGCATTTGCTATGCTCGGTATTTTGTTTTTGACTACATTTACCTTAATTAAGATATACACTTTTTAATATCAGTCTTTTTTGCACGTTAGTTTTTTAGTTTTTTACAATTTTATACTTATAACAATTAAAACTCATATGATCAAGCAGCTGACTTAAACTACGCTTTTTAAAGTGTTTATCTGAGCTTAAAATCGAATAACGACCTCCTTCGTCGACTAAATTATCTTGAGTTAGTTTGAAGCCATTATGTTTGTAAAATAATAATCTGTTGCTCCTTTGAGAGTAGTTTTTTGCTGTTTTAATAACTGGCTCAATGTCCAAAACAATTTCCTGACCTGGATGGTTTCTTTTCATTAGATTTAAAATCTCACTACCATAGCCCTTGCCACGCCAGATTGGATCAACTGCCAAATACCCAATATAAATGATTTGCTTCGCATAAGTCCAGAAAATTAAACCTATAAAATTTTCTTGGTCATAAACGGCCTGAAAATTTACTCTTTTTTGCAGACCCATTGCAAGCAAGCCACTAATTGGAAACCGCTCTCTTTTTGGAAATGCACTTAAATATAATTTTTTTACTTTAAAATAATTTTTTGTTCCCCATTTAACATTTTTAAACGTTAAAATAAATATCACCTTTCTCTAACTTAAAATGCGTCAAATGAACCGTTTTTGCGCTCTTTTTTAATACAATAATTGAAAATCAATATACCAAACAAGAACCAAATTACATTTACCACTATCAATAACATCAGTTTCGACAATGAAACTCCATGACCAAGAAATATTTGCCGCACTATTTCGATGCCACCGACATAGGGAATGATCTCCTGAAACGCATTATATACTGGTAAATAAACATTTGACAACATTAGCAATAAAGCCTGCAAAATAGTAGCCCACTGACCCATTCTTTTAAATCTAATAGAACCAGAAGCAAAAATCATTCCGATGCCAAACATTCCTAAGTTGGAAATTAAGGAAAAAGCAAACGTCAATAATATAGCTTTTAATAATTCCGCTACTGTAAACATTGAAAAAAACGAGGCTACAATGCCTATAATTAAAAGATAAATCCAAACAAATAAGTTTTCTGCCAAAGTTTGAATAAAGTATAGAACCCACAAGGGAAAGACGGATTGCGTTTCACTTTCAAGCAGACCAGTTCGCTCATCAGTCTCCACCCCATTACTGCATCCACCCAATGAGGCAATACCAATACTCCAAAACAAAAAGCCAACAATAGTAAATAAAACCCCTTGTTTGGTACCATAGGCCTGGCCCAATTCGGCAGGCTTGGTGAAAAGGATAACAATTAAGAAAGCTCCAGCATATAAAACAAGCGAACTAATAGCAGAATTAACATAGCGCATTTGCAGTTTTAGCTCTAAATATAATTGTACCCAAAAAATATTAAATAGCTTTTTGATTTTTTTCATTTTGCTTCCTACTTTCGCTTATAAATTTCACGGTATTCAGAAATTAGGTCATCTTCAGCCATTTTATGTTCAATATTTTGCTCTATTTGGCCATCTCTTAAGAAGAGATAATGATCAACAACTCCAGAGAGCATCTGTGTATCGTGAGAAGAAATGAAAATAATATTGCCATTCTTATTTTTTAAATCCAGAATAAAAGAGGCTAAATCCTCTTGAGCTGCTATGTCCAAACCATTTGATGGTTCATCCAAGAGTAAAACTTCTGTTCCCATTGCAGCTCCCACCAAGATAGCAGCTTTTTTCTTTAAGCCAGTGGACAAGTTCTGAAAAAAAGTATTAAGCTCATTTGAAAAATTAAAATCTTGAGCCATTTTACGAATGTTATTTTCAGTTCTTTTAGTACTAATTCCTTTAAGTGAGGAAAAGTACATTCCGTTTTCAAGGGTATTCAGTCTATACATAAGACCCCTTTCTCCGGATGCAACGAAACTTGTGTGCAAGCAGGCCCACTTAAAATAGGATCCTTTCGTTTGATCATTCCTGATCGTGCCCTCAGTTGGTTCTAGTACTCCTGCAAGTAGTCTTAACATGGTTGACTTGCCCACACCATTAGGTCCAACCAAACCAATTACTATAGGTTCCAAAGGGATTTTAATGTTAATATCATGTAAAACTGGCTTTTTACCGTAATTTTTCTTTACCTGATCAAAAACTATTGTCATAGACTTTGCTCCCCCAGATTAAAATAAAATAATATTACTAATTTAATCATTATATTTTAAAAAAAGCAATAAAAATTGTATTTGAAAAATTTTTTAATTAAGATATGAAATATTTACTTGGAGTTGCGCTAAACGCATAATGGTGTCGATTAAATTTTCTCTGTCAGCTTTAGCACTGATAACGCCATTTTGGAGATTAAAATTAAACTCTGAGGCTATCGCTATATCACCAATAGTTGCTATTAAATCAACGTCACTTGCACTAGGATCAAGCTTAAAAAGTGAACGGCCATCATCACTGACAATAAACTTTTCTTTTGCAGTTCTTTCTACAAAACAATAAACTGACTCATTAAAAGAATCTCGATAAATTGTTTCAACTTCCAGGGTAATTTGATCCAGCAGTAAAACATGAGTATGATTATTAACCCATATTTGTAAAGCATCATTAAACTCATTCAAATCAGCATGTTTTCCTATCATAGCGAATTTTTACCCCGCTCTTGTTACTAACTTGACATCTTGCATCCCAATCATAGGATCTATCTGTCCTGAGTATATCAATTCAGGTGTCAAAATATAATTCGTTTTCTCAGGACTTATTTCTTCAGAATTTGATACAACGTCTTGGTCACTTTTAGCTGGAATCTGCTTCTTAGTTTCCATGGGCTCAACTTTTAACGTCGCTTGTAATTTAGTAGTTAAGCCAGTCTTGCGATCATTACCAGAAGTATTCAAAGCCATTTCATAAGCACGAGGGTCACCAATTAAAACCAAATTTTTTTCTGCACGAGTAACGGCAGTATATAACAAATTACGTTTGAGCATGACATAATTTTGCATAGTCAGACTAAGGATAACTAAAGGAAATTCAGAACCCTGGGCTTTATGAATAGTAATTGCATATGCTCTGGTTAAATCGAAAAGATCCTTTTTGCTAAAAGTAATTTCCCTATCATCGAAGTCAGCAACCATACACTTTTGCGAATTTTCGTTATCAATTGCTAAAATTTTGCCGATTTGACCGTTATAAATATCTTTTTCCGGATTATTTTGCAGCTGTAGAATGCGATCACCAATACGAAAAATCTCGTCATGCACTTCCAGAATTTTACTGTTTGGCTTAGCTGGATTCATAATTTCCTGAATTACATCATTCAAATTATTTACTCCGCCATCGCCCTGATACATAGCCCCCAAGACTTGGATATCATCGGGATTAAAACCTTTTGCCAAAGCTCGCTCAACAATTTGACTAACTACGTGAGCGACTTCATGAGGTGGACAAGAAATGAAGGAATAGTTGCTGGTTTTTTGAAATAATTCTTGGACATTTTTACCCATATTAATGTCATGAGCAAGTGTGATAATGCTGGAATCATCACCTTGACGGTGGATTTGCTTGAGAACTGTAGTGGGAAAAGCTTGCGATTTAATCAAATCAGCAAACACATTTCCTGCACCAACAGAAGGCAGTTGATCTTTATCTCCTACGAAAACAATATGTTTAGTCTCATTAATGCTATAAACCAACTGTTTAAACAAAAACATATCTACCATTGACATTTCATCAATGATTAAAATCTCACCATTTAATTCGTTCAAATCAGTTGCATCATTTTCTCCAATTCCCAATCCTAATAAGCGATGGATTGTTTTAGCGGTAATACCAGTGATTTCTTCCATTCTTTTTGCAGCACGACCTGTAGGTGCTGCCAGCAAAAATGGTGGATCCGTACTATACAAAGATGAAGCAGGTATTTTAGCTAAATCACGCAATGCTAACAGAATACCGTTAATGATAGTTGTTTTACCTGTTCCTGGACCACCAGTTAAAATTGAGATGGGATTAGTTAAAGCATTTTTAATAGCAGCTTTTTGGGTTTCATCATAAGTAATCTTTAACTTAGCTTCAGCCTGAGCTATGGCGCGGTTTAATTCCTTCTCACTATATTTTGAACTCTTACGGCTTTTTTCCACCAAATTTTTCATTGCATTGGCAATATCACTTTCAGTTTCATATATTTCCTGCAGCGCTGCATTTTCCCCCATTACCACCACTTTACCTTGATGCTGGAGATTATTAACGCAATCAGCTATGACATCAAATTGATCAACTTGAAGCAATTTACCAGTCTCTGTTAGCAACTGTTCCAGTTTGATGTATGTATTACCTTCTTTAGCAACTTCATCAAGTAAAATTTGAAAAATAGCGCCATTAACTCTTTTAGGATCTGCGGAACCAATTCCTAGTTTACTACCGATTCGATCGGCACTTTTAAACGCATAGCCCGTAACTTCAGCAATAGAAGCATATGGATCTTCTTCCAATTTGGTTAGAGTGTCACCATGATAAAGCTGGTAAAGTCTGCCAGCTACTTTTTTATTTAAGCCAAATTGCGCTAATTTTAGTACAGTTTCAGAATAAGAATCCATTAAGCTGACACCATTTAGCAGACTATCTTTTTGCTTTTTGGTTAATGACAAAGTCGCTACTTTTTCAGGTTTTTCTTTTAAAATTGTTAGTGCATCCATTCCTAAGTCTGAAATTATTGCACTGGCTGCCTTTTTACCGATTCCCGGAAATTTACTTGAACTCAAGTAGCTGATTAAACTGCCTTTTTCATGTGGTAAAGCTAGTTTATAGTTATCTGAGCGAAATTGCAGGCCAAACTTATTATGAACAATTAGCCTGCCAGAAAAGCTATAAGTTGCACCAACTTGGACATCACCAAAATTACCGGTAACTTTAATTTCATCACGATCGTATTTTTCTAGTTTGCCAATTATGGTGACATCAAGTATCTTATATAGATCCTGGTCATTTTCAAAAACTATTCTGTTAATTTTTCCGGTAAAAGTTGTCATTTTTTCTTTCTCGCCTTAATTATTAATTTTAGTGCAGAAGCATACTTTTGCTCTTCTTGGGCAAAAACTTTGGGATCCTGCGCTTTAGCTTTGGCAAAATACTTTTCTGCTTCTAGACGGTTTTGTGTCAAACTTGTGATTCCCAGCATGAAATTGACTTTTGCCGTCCTTTGCTTTTTCCCGATTTTTTTATAACTTGACTCTGCCTGATTGATTTCCCCAAGACTAAGCCAAATATCTCCTATCAATTCCCACGTCTTGGCATCTCTTTGTTTAATAGTTAAAGCATAAGCAAGTGCTTTTTGCTTTTGTCCAATTTTTAAAAAAACGAGAGCCTTTTGGTATAAAACTAAATCATTGTTGGGAATCTGGTTAAGTATATTTAAGGCCTTTTTAAATTCACCTTGCAAGTAATAGCACACTGCCAAATCATAATCTAAATCCTGCGGATGAGTAACCAGATTTTTAGCCTTTTCTAATAACTCCGTAGCTTGATCGCTGCTACCCTTTTTTATTAAATAGGTGGCCAATTTTAAATAGTTTTCACTGTTATCTGGCTTTTCATCAATGTGAGTAATTAATTCGTGTATCTTTTTTTGAACAACTTCGGAATTACTTGTTGCTTTTCTTTTATCTATCATAATGAATCTGAATTCACCATTTTTCTACCTAAAAATCCTGTTTCGTTCCAAACTAAAGCATCAAAAGTCTTGCCTTTATCTTTTGTTTCTAAAATCGTCAGACTGGTATTGCTTAAGCCGCCGTTGCGCCTGATATCTGACAGCGGATAGCCTAATAATCCTCCCATAATTGCCCCTAAGGCCGCACCGTGACTTACAGCAATTACTTTATCATCCGCCTTAAACTTCAGCGCAATATCATGACCAAAACTTTTACCGCGAGCAATGACTTCAGAATAATTTTCTCCACCTATACTGTGACCGTCATATTTTTCGGGATGATCCCAAATATCAGTTACTTGCTTGGGGTAATTAGTTTGAGCTTCAGCGAAAGTGAGACCTTCCATTGCTCCCAAATCGAATTCGCGCAGACGATCATCTATTTTAACTGCAAGAGGACAGCTCAATGTTTTTACTAAGCCTTCCGCTGTAGCCTTAGCTCTTTTTAACGGACTTGAATATATTCCGGCAAATTTGGTGCCAGTTAAAAAACCGCCTAATTTTTGAATATCACTTAAGCTTTGAGGCAAAAGTGGTGAGTCACCGTGAGCTCCTTGAAAACGCCTTTGTAAATTCCATTCTGTTTTACCATGTCTGACAAAATAAATTTGCATTCATTAATTACTCTTTTCTATAGCTGTTGCTATCTAGTTTATCATTTAATTAGTTTAAAAGAAAAACGAACACAAATAAAAAGGAAAATGCATGGCACATTTTCCTTACTTGTTTGTATTAGACTAATTGTAATTGCTGCTCATTCTGGTAGGCGCAGTCGATATTGCCACCGCCTAAACACTCTTCGCCTTGATAAAGAACCAGAGCTTGTCCAGGAGTTACAGCGCGTGCCGGCTCATCAAAGTAAACTTTGGCCCTGTTTGCTGCAGCATCATAAGAAACTGTCACGCCGACATCTGGTTGACGATAACGGAACTTGGCACTGCAATGAATTGTAAAATCATGCTTGGGCTGTCCAGTAAAAAATGACATGTCACTAGCTTCTAATTCAGTGGCATAAAGTAGCTTGCTGTCATAACCCTGCTCCACAATCAATTGATTTTTTTGCAAGTCTTTGCCGACAACAAACCAAGGGGCTGTAGATTCTTTAGTTGAACCTAAGCCTAAACCGGATCTCTGACCGATTGTATAATACATTAAGCCAGCATGATGACCAACTACTCTACCATCTGGCGTAATCATTTCACCAGACTGGGCAGGTAAAAATTCACTCAAAAACTTACGAAAGTTTCTTTCCCCAATAAAGCAAATACCGGTGGAATCCTTCTTTTTCGCTGTAGCTAAACCATTTTCTATTGCAATTTCCCGGACTTGCGGCTTTGTGAGATTGGCTAATGGAAAAATAACGCGGCTAATCTGTCTTTGATTTAACTGACTTAAAAAATAAGTTTGATCCTTATTACCATCTTTAGGACGCATCATGTGTGTAATGCCATTTTTATCAGTTATAGTTTTTGCATAATGCCCCATTGCAATATAATCTGCGTCCAGATTGAAAGCAAACTCTAAAAAGGATTTGAATTTAATCTGACTATTACACATTACATCAGGATTTGGCGTGCGCCCTTTTTTATATTCATTTAAGAAATACTCAAAAACTCGCTGCCAATACTCCCTTTCAAAATTAATTGAATAATAAGGAATACCAATTTGATCAGCAACTTTTTTAACGTCTTCATAGTCATCAGTGGCTGTACAAACGCCGGAATCATCGGTATCATCCCAGTTTTTCATGAAGACACCAATTACGTCATATCCTTGTTTTTTCAAAAGAAGGGCGGAAACTGAAGAGTCGACCCCTCCACTCATTCCTACAACTATTCTTTTGTTTTTCTTTTCCAAATTAATCAATCCTTCACAGCGACAATAATTTTACGTTCCTCAAGATCTTTTAAGATATAATTTAAAAGTTCCACTGTGGGAGCCAATTGCTTATTTTTAAAAATATTGACCTTTTGCAAGCCATTTCTATCAGTAACGACCATTGTTAAACGGGTCATTTCCTTGTTAATGGTCATTTTCAACTTTGTTGGGGCGTTATATGGTGAATCATTATAAAGTGGATGCTCATAATTAAAATTACCCTTAACAGTTTTAACAAAACCGGCATCAATCAGTGCATATAATTTCAAGTCGGGACTAAGCGTAAACTTGCGTGTATCACCATTAATCATAACCATATTTGCCATAATATTACCTCACTTACTTATAATAAGCATATCTTTTTAAAAAAGCAATTTTTTTATTTATTTTGTATTTTACCCACAATTTTAACCAACTGACTTGCAAAAGCAGAAACTTCTTCCTCAGTAGTATAACGTCCAAATGATATGCGAATTGATTCAGATATTCGCGGAGAGTTTTTACCAAAACAAGCCACTAAAACATGGGAAGGCTCAAGTGTTCCTGCGGTACATGCAGAACCCCCTGAAACCGCAAACCCAGCCAAATCTAAGTTTGTTTGCAGAATAGTCGTATTGACATTAGCAAAATGCAAGTTCAAAACATGATGAGAATCAAATTTTCTAGTTCCACCATTAACTTGATACTCAATTTGAGCTTGGTCAAGTTTATTTAAAATAATTTTTTGCAATTTCTGATAATTAGCCTGGAGCTTGTTCTTATCCACAGCTGCAATTTCATTAATAGCTTCTCCAAAACCTGCAATTCCTGGAACATTCTCGGTTCCAGCCCTGCGTTTAGTTTCCTGTTCCCCACCATAAACTAAAGGTGGTAGTTTAATAGCATTTTTTTCATATAAAAATCCCAGAAACTTAGGACCATTGATTTTATGAGCAGAAGTGGATAATAAGTCGATATTCATTTTAGCAACATCAAGATTAATGTTTCCTAATCCTTGAACTGCATCTACATGAAAATAGGCATTACTTTGTCTTACCATTGCACCAATTTCAGCCAAAGGATTGATTGTTCCAACCTCATTATTAACTGCCATTACAGATACCAAAATAGTTTGCGGAGTCAATGCGCTTTTCAAATCAGCCAATGATATCCGACCATCTGTATCTACATCAAGGTAGATAACATCATAACCCTCTTTTTCCAGTTGCTGCATTGGCTTTAAAACAGAGGGATGTTCAATTTTTGTTGTGATAATGCGTTTACCAATATTTTGGCGACTATGAGCAGTCCCAAAAATAGCAGTATTATTACTCTCAGATCCACCGGAGGTGAAAATTATCTCATTTTCGCTGGCATTGATTGCTCGGGCAGCTTCTTGCCTGGCAAGATCAATGACATGACGGGCCTTACGTCCTAATTCATAAGTACTGGAAGCATTGCCAAAGTCATTTTTCATTTCTTCAGCTATCACATTAATTACTTTGGCAGACATAGGTGTCGTAGCAGCATTATCCAAGTAAATTTCTGTCATTTATGAATTCATCTTCTCTATGTAAGTACAAATAATTTTAGCCGCTTTAGCACCCACTTTTTGTGCAAACTGATCAAAGTCTTCATTTGCATCTTGATTGCCATTGTCAGAAATAGCTCGCAAAGCTATTAAAGGCTTATTAAAATGATAAGCCACCTGTGCAAAAGCAGCCCCTTCCATCTCAACTCCTAAAGCTTGAGCAAAATTTTGCTTAATATCATTTTTTTGTGCTTGTGAACCAATGAAAGAATCGCCTGTGACAATAAGTCCCTCTTTATATTCAATGTTCTCATGCTGCAAAAACTGTGCAAATTGTGTTCTAGCAGTCGACTTCAAAACAAACTCTGCCGGTTCACCTGGTATTTGTCCTTCAACATAATCCCCTGCTAGAGTATTATGCGCATCGTGATAAGCAAATGAACTGGCTAAAATCAAATCGCCCTTTTGAATATTGGGCTGTAAAGATCCTGCTGTACCAGTCATAAAAACTAAATCAATATTAAGCTGGCATAGCAAACTAGCTAAATTCATAGCAGCTTGGACTTTACCAATTCCACTCAAACCAATATATAAATCATTGTGGTTAACGCAAAAATGCTCGAATGTGGTAGATCCGAACATTTCTTTGTGACCAGAGCGAAAATACTTATGATAATATTCAGCCTCAATTTCCATTGGGACAATAATTGCTATCTTCATTTTTACCCTCGTTTTTATTTATAAGTGAAATAACGCCAATAATACCAAAATAATTAAAATTGAAACGATGAGAATGGCACGATTAAGCTTACCTTTCAGTCTTAACGCTTTGTCTTGACTGGTAGTTGGTTGAGATTGTGACTTATTCTCTTTTCTTCTCGCCGTCTGCCCCTGAGTCTTTGCCCTTTTATTTGAAGATTCATTTGGTTGTATAAATTCATCTTCATTACGGGTAAAATCAGGATTAACGTCAACTTCAGCATCATTATCATCAAAAGCAGATTTAATTGTATTTAAAATATTTTTGCTTTTTTTCTTTTTTAATTTTTTACGGTAATCAGATCGCTTTTCTGTCATTTTAATCCCTTGTATTAGCACTGGTAAGCAACATATTTTCCCAAACACTCATTGCATATAATGTCTTGGCATCAACAATTTTACCTTGTGCCGCAAGCTGTTTCAACTTTTCCAAACTATACCAGTGACTAGTTAAAAATTCGTCAGGATCAAGCGCCTTTTTATCAGTCAATTTGGTTAATGTATCACAATAAAATAAGTATAGTTTCTCATTAGTAAAGCCAGGCGACGAATAGAATTCCGTTATCTTTTCCCAGTAGTCAGCATGATAACCGCCTTCTTCATTTAATTCCCTTTTCATGGCATCTAATGGACTGGCATCAGTTTCATCTATCAATCCTGCTGGAATTTCCAAAGTCAACTCTTTAATCGGCTCACGCCACTGCTCAACCAGCAACATTTCTTGCTTATCATTTACTGCAATGGCAGCCGAAGCAGGCTGATGTTTTACAACTTCTCTTGTTGCAGTTTCACCATTAGGTAATTTGATAGTTCTAACTGAAAGATCAACTATACGCCCAGTAAAAATTTGTTTTGAGGAGATTTCAGTTTCTGTTAAATCCATTATTCACTTTCCTGTTAATCAGCTAAATATACGTTCACACATTGGAGTCCATTTTTTCCTTGAGCAAGCTGATATTTAACCTTTTGTCCTACTTGTAAGCGGCGATAACCTTCTTCTTTTATTGCTGTATAAAAAACAAAATATGATTTCTGGTTTTCATTATCAGTAATAAAACCAAAACTACTGTTACGATCGAATTGCTTTACTGTTCCGTAGCGCATTATTCTTCTAAGCCTTCCTGTACAGCTTCAGGGTAATCCTCTTTGACAATTTTAGCACATCTACCGCAAAGCATTGGAACTTCACTATCAGCTCCGATATCAGTTCTAATCATGCGACAACGAGGACAAACTTCTCCTTTAGCATGCTCAACTATAAAAGCACCATTTGGTAATTTTTGAGCATTTGCCGGTGCCTCACCATTAGCAATTGTTAATTTAGAAACAATCAAAATTTGTCTAAAGTTGGCATCAAGGTTAGCTAAAACAGTTTTCATCTCATCTGTGGGATAAACTGTGACAGCTGCTTCAAATGATTTACCAATTAATTTTTGATCACGTGCTTCTTCGAGCACCTTCAAAACATCATCACGTAAATTCATGAATTTCTGCCAATTTTCCAGAAGCTCATCATGATTATCATATTGTTCAACTTCAGGCATATCAGCAAGCTGGACATAATCTTCTTTTTCTTTTAAGAAGGACCAAACTTCTTCCATTGTGTGAGGCAATATTGGTGTCATGACTTTAGCAAGTTTTACCGCTGCATCATAGATTACAGTTTGCATTGATCTTCTCGCATGACTATTTTTGCTTTCAATATAAAGAACATCTTTGGCAAAGTCCAGATAAAATGCTGATAAATCGTTTGAGATAAAGGCAAATACCTTTTTATATACATTATTAAAGTCGTAACGTTCATAACTGTCAAGGCAAGTTTTAACTAAATCGTTAAGTTTAACTTCCAGGTATTGATCAATAGAATTGAGATTTTCATAAACCACACGGTCTTTTTGCGGATCAAAGTCTGAGGTGTTAGCCAGCATGTAACGGAAAGTATTCCGAATTTTACGATAACTTTCAGAAGTTTGACGTAAAATATCTTGTGAAACGGCAACGTCAGAAGTCGTGTCAACTGAGGCAACCCATAACCGAATTATTTCTGCACCCATTTGTTTGATGACATCGTTTGGAGAAATTACATTACCTAACGATTTAGACATTTTATGTCCTTTTTCATCTAAAACAAAGCCTTGTGACAAAATACCACGATAAGGTGCCTTACCCGTGGCAGCTACAGAAGTAATCAGACTTGAATTGAACCACCCACGGTATTGGTCACTACCTTCAAGGTAAAGATCACATGGAAATTTTAAATCTGGTCTTTTGGCCATAACAGCCTGATGGGAAGACCCTGAATCAAACCAAACGTCCAAAATATCTTTTTCTTTAGTAAACTTACCATTTGGAGAATGTTCAGAAGTGAAACCTTCGGGCAATAATTCCTGAGCAGTCTTCTTATACCAAGCATTTGAGCCCTCTTTAGCAAAAATCTGGGCAATATGCTCGATAGTTTCTGGCGTCACAATTGCAGTGCCATCTTCTGCGTAAAAGATTGGCAGTGGAACACCCCAAGCACGCTGTCTGGAAATTACCCAGTCACCACGATCTTTAATCATATTGTGTAAGCGTAATTGACCCCAAGAAGGCGTAAATTTAACCTGATCAATTTGGTCAAGAATTTGCTGACGAAACTTAGCAACAGAAGCAAACCATTGTGTGGTAGCACGGTAAATTACGGGCTTCTTGGTGCGCCAATCATGTGGGTAAGAGTGGGTAAAGAAACTTAACTTGAGTAAATTCCCTGACTTCTTTAATTTTTCGCTGACAACTTTATTCGCATCATCATAAAATAAGCCAGCTAAATCAGGATCATTAATATCTGCAGTAAAGCAGCCCTTGTCATCCATAGGACTATATACAGGTAGACCATACTTTTGAGCAACATTATAGTCGTCTTCACCAAAGCCGGAAGCTGTGTGAACTAAGCCAGTACCATCACTAGCAGTAACGTGCATCGCATTCATTAAAATGGCATCACGATCATACAAAGGATGCTTAGCAACCATACGGTCCATTTCACTACCCTTAAGATGTTGCACCACTTCATAGTCATTCCAGCCCAATTCTTCAGCAACGGCTTCTAAACGATCAGTTCCAACAACGTAACGCTTATCGTTAACCTGGACTACTGAGTAATCAAACCCTGGATTGACTGTAATCCCTTGGTTAGTAGGAATAGTCCAAGGTGTAGTTGTCCAAATCAAGAAATATGTCTTCTCAGGATTCAGAATTCCTTTACCGTCTTTTACAGGAAATGAAACATAAATTGAAGGTGATTTAATATCGTGATATTCAACTTCAGCTTCGGCTAATGTTGATTCACTTGAAGGAGACCAATAAACAGGCTTTTTGCCTTTATAGATATATCCTTTTTCATACATTTTACCAAAGACGCGAATTTCTTCTGCCTCATATTCTGGTTGATAAGTAATATATGGGTGGTCCCAGTCTCCCATTACGCCTAAGCGCTTAAAGTCAGTCATTTGCTTTTTAACTTCTTTACTGGCAAAATCTTGACAAAGTTGACGGTAATCCGCAAGATTCATTTTTTTGCGGTCAACGCCCTGTTTAGTCAATTGCTGTTCAATTGGCAAACCATGAGTATCCCAACCCGGAACATAAGGAGCATAATAACCGTTCATGTTTTTGAAGCGAACGATTATGTCCTTAGATACTTTATTCATCGCATGACCAATATGAATATTACCATTTGCAAAGGGAGGACCATCATGCAAGTCGAATCTTGGCTTGCCTTTGTTTAATTTTAATCTCTGCTCATATAATTTATTTTCTTCCCATTCTTTTTGCCATTGTGCTTCGCGTACTGGCAAATTGCCCCGCATCTTAAATTTAGTTTTACCTAAATTAAGTGTATCTTTCACTCTCATTTTTTAATCCTTCCTATCAAAAAACCTCGTCCTAAAATTAGGGCGAGGTTAATATCGTGGTACCACCTAAATTGAGTTGCTAAACTCCACTTAATGAATTGCGTATCGTGCAACTACCGTAACAAACCATCATTAACAGCTGATCAACTTTTAAGCTCTTATATTAGACTCACACCCTCACTAATTCGCTGAATTGCTCGCAAGTTTTACTGTCAGTTTGTCATTTATGATTTTTATAGTCATCCGGAAAAATAATAGTAGTTCCGCCAGAATTATTATCGGCTGCAGCATCGTCGTCATTAACAGTTTCAATACTAGGACTGTCACCGGTCATCGGTTGAGGACTATTATTTGTTTCTTCAGAGTCTTGTTCAAAGTTTACTTCATCATCCGTATCATTGTCAACCTCAAAATCCTCATCTTCTTCATCAGTATCATCGTCATCGTCTTCATCGACATCCTCGTCCTCATCGGTGAGCATGATTGGTTCTGCACCATCTGGAGGATAAAATCGTTCTGTATCAAAATATTGATCAAGAGCTTTTTGCCATTTTTCGTCATTCAGATTCTCAATTGCTTTTTGTAAAAGTTCTTGAATATACCTGCGATAACCGGAAGTTTCCTTTTTGACACGTTCATAATCCGACTTAATAGTTTCCAGTTGCTGACGCTGATAATCAGTATCAATTTTAGCCTGCTCAGTTACATTATTTGCCTGAACTGTAGCGTCGTTGATAATTCTTTCTGCTTTGATCTTAGCATTATTTATGGCTTCTTTAGTAGCATTTTCATTCTGCTGATACTGTGTAACCTGCTCTTGCAAATTTGAAACTCGATCTTGTAATTGGATTATTTTATTTTTATAATCAACATTTTGATCTAATACATCACCATAATCGTTAATAATTTGATCTAAAAAACTATCAACTTCATGCCTGTCATATCCACTTAATCCTCTTTTTTTAAATTCTTTATTGTGAATTTTTATCGGAGTCAGCTTCTGCGTTTCTTTCTTTTCGTCTGCCATAGCTTATATACCACCTTATAATTGCCTTTTTTTGTCGTTGAAATACCCATAATCTTACATCTGCCAAAATGTCTTAGGCTAAGAACATTATCTTCTTCAATTATTATATTAAAATCTTTAATAGTATGCCAATTTAATTTAACTAAATTATTCTTAATATTGTCTTTAATTTGATTTCTACTTTGTTTAGCTATCGCTGCTAAAACTGCATCCAATCGTAATGAAGAAGCAATTACAGTTAAATGTTTACTTTCATCTTCAACTGCTAATATTTTTTTGCTTGAAATAGGTCTTATTTTAACTTTTGTGTGGCCAATATGAGTAATTTCATATTGGAAAAAATCGGTTAGTTCACTTTTGCCAAAAAATTGCCAGCGGCCATTTCCATCCGTAATAATATCACCAAATGTGGACGTTTCTATTCCAGCATTAGCTATACTTCCTAATACATCACTGTGTGTCAAAGAAACAAATTTTTGAGGATATTCAATTTCAAAAAGACTGATTTGATATGACACCGGTGAAACAGTAACCCAATCTTCGGTTATAAAAACTCTCTTCTTTTCAGCGTTTGAATAGCCACCAAAGCTTTGCAAGCAAACTTCATTTCCAGCCAGTTTTTTTAAAATGTCTCTTTCCCCTGGATCTAAAAAATCAGTTAAAACTTTTTGATGCTTATAAATGACATCATTTATAAGCCCATTCATTCTATCAACTGTTTTTTGGTCAGATAAATTTCCTTTAAAGACCACATTTTTAATATAAAAACTACGTTTTGAAATATTAGATGTTTTCAAGAACTGCCCCCTAATAATGAAGGTGAAATTACTATTCTATCACTTCGTAAATTATTATATCATGAACTGTGACTTTCTTTTATTTTAGGAAATAATTCAGCCAACCAATAAATAAAGAGCTAGTAGCTCTCGTCAAAGTTATAACGAAATTTACCAGCTCTTTATTAGGATTGGAGATTAAACAAATAAATGAAATAAAATATTTGCAATCCAATTTAAAACATAATCTTGGACAAAATAAAGTAAAAGCAAACCGATTAAAAATGAAATATCTAATCCAGTGGCATTAGACAATCTGGCAATTGGCCCTTTTCGAAAAATATTCAAATAAGGGTCAATTACTCGATTAATTATGCGACCCACAGCTGAATCGCGTAGAGAAGGAACCCAACTTAAAATTGCATCAATTACCATGACTATACTGTAAATCCATATTACATAGTCAATAATATTAATGCTGTAATATATGATATTTGCTGCCATTAACTTAAAGAATCTTTCTTATCAACTAGATCACTAATTTTGCCATTCGTGACAAACTTCGGCGGAGTCGCTAAAAAAATTTTATCGCCGATACGTTGAATTTCACCATTTAAAGCGTACACTGTACCAGTAATAAAATCAACGATTCTTCTGGCTGATGCATCTTCCATTCTGCTGAAGTTAATTATTACCGCTTTATTATTCAATAAATTCTGTGCAACTTCTTTAGCATCTGAATAAACACGTGGTTCATAAAGCACAATTTTGCTTTTGGCAGCATTCATACCAGATTTAATGGAAACAACTTTGTCACGGTTAACAGTACCAGCAGGAAAATTATCTTCATCACTTAACTGCTGCTCTTCTGCATAATCGTCATCTAACATTTCATCTTCATCATTTGCCACGCCGAAAAATTTGCCTATTTTACTAAAAGCCATTTCTCTTGCCTCCTATTAGTTTTCACCACGATGCCTGAAAAATGGAATATCATCAGTATCGTCATCATCAAAAGCATTAGTTTCGATTTGTGAAATGCTACTTTGATCGTCTTCATCAAATGAACTAGATCTATCATCCTGATTTGCTGTAAAAGGAGCTGACCGGCGGTTGCCCTCATCATCATTATCCAAGCCCCAAACACTTGTTGGATCAACCATTGGCTTATGTTTAGGCGCACTTTGAACTGCACCGGAATTTTCGCTTACAGCCGAATTCTGTTCCATAGGTCTGTTAACTGAGTTAATTTTTCTTTCCGGAGAAGTATTGGCTTGACCTGGTTGAGATTTAATCTGGTGACTGTGACCCGGGAGCTGCTTTGAGGCTTCCTCCTCTGCTTGAGAGTTGATTCCTGTCGCAATAACAGTAACTACAACCTCATCTCCCAAATTAGGATTAATAGAAGTACCAAAAATTATATTAACATCGTCACCTGCAGCCTTAGAAACGATTTCTGAAGCATCCTGCGCTTCAAATAAAGTTAGATCAGGGCCACCAGTTATATTTAGCAGTACCTGTTTAGCACCATCGATCGATACTTCAAGCAAAGGGGAAGAAATTGCCAGTTTTGTAGCTTCAACAGTGCGATTTTCACCACTTGCACGGCCAATACCCATTAAAGCAGCGCCTTGATTAGCCATCACAGTTTTAACGTCAGCAAAATCCAAGTTGACATAGTCAGTTGAAGTAATTAAGTCAGAAATACCCTGAACACCTTGTTTTAAAACATTGTCAGCTTCTTTGAAGGCATCCATCATTGGTGTCTTTTTGTCAACCATTTCCAACAAACGGTTATTGGCAATAATAACAAGAGTATCAACGTACTGCTTTAACTGTGCAATACCCTCAGCGGCATTTTTTGATCTTTTTGGACCTTCAAAAGTAAAAGGACGAGTTACAACGCCAACAGTTAAAGCACCTGTTTCGCGGGCAATCTTAGCTACAATTGGTGCAGCACCAGTTCCAGTACCACCACCCATTCCAGCAGTAATGAAGATCATATCCGCGCCCTTTAAAGCATCCTCAATTGTCTGTTCACTTTCTTCTGCAGCCTTTTGGCCAACTTCAGGGTGAGAGCCTGCTCCAAGTCCTCTTGTCAACTTAGGGCCTAACTGAATTTTATTTTCTGCTTTATTACTATTTAATGCTTGTACATCAGTGTTAGCAGCAACGAAGGAAACTCCCTGCACACCGTCATCAATCATTCGATTAACAGCATTACCACCAGCACCACCGACACCAATAACTTTGATGACAGCATTTTTATTGTCGTCTGAATCGAACGTGAAATCCATCTAATTAACCACCTTTAATCAAAGAACTTTTTGAAGAAGTTCTTAAAGCCTTTATCTTTATTTTGCATATTATTTTTTGTTTTACTATGCGGAGATTGCTCTCGCTTTAGTAACTCATGTCTATTATATTCTTCTTTTCTTTTAGTTTCATTAACAGTAACTGTTCTTTTAGAAGTTTTTGGCTTTTCTTGAGTAGACTGCTCCCCTTGACTGAGAGCACCTCTGCCATAAATAGCACTAATTACTAAGAAATCAATATCTGACATCTTATATGCATAGTTAACTACTCCGTAAGCCGCTGAGTAAATTGGATTACGCATTCCAATTTGGTCAGGCTGATAAATTCGCGCCTTGACATTCAAAGTATTAGCTATAATACTATCATAACCTTGCAAAAGACTACTTCCGCCAGTAATAATAATGCCACCTGGTAACTTCAAGGCGTCATGTTTAACCAAGCCTTTTTCAATTCTGTCAATAGTCTGGATAACCCTGGCGTTAATAATTTCACTTAAATATTTTTCGTCAACCATTTGCTGGCCATTTGAACCAACACTGTTAACGGCAAATTTATTTTTAGCAGATGCCAAGCTAGGATCAGCATAACCATAATCAAGTTTTATCTGTTCTGCATCCTTGTTAGAAGTACTTAAAACAACCGAAATGTCATTACTAATATCACTGCCACCTTCAAAATCGATATTAGCATATTTAATTTGATTATTATGAATTACCGTAGCCGTCGTAACTCCTCCACCTAAGTCGAGGATAATTGAACCAAAATGGCGTTCACTTTCATTTAAAGCCACGCTGGCAATAGCAAGTGGAGTTGGAATAAAAAAGTTATTGGAATAGCCAGCACGTTCAATAGCTTTTTTGATATTATGTAAAGGACTAGCAGGAGCCGTTAACATGATGCCTTGTACAGACAGAGAATGTGCAATCATTTTTCGCGGATCATCGACTTCGGTTTTACCATCAATTAGAAAGCGACTTGGCAAAAAAGAAATAGGCTCCCGTTCGTTTTTCACAGCTGACCTGATGGCAGCACGAACTACTCGCCTAACATCATGGTTACCTACTTCTTGACCATTATCGCTGATATTAACTAAATCACTTGCAGTTTCAAGTTGGAGCATACCTACAGGTATACCTGTTACTACTCGATAAATATTTGCATTTGTCTTTTTGGCTATTTCTTTTAGTGCTCTATTAATCGCAGCGGCAGTTTCATCAATATCAACTATATTACCATGTCGCATCCCTTTATTAGGAACTGCAACAGCTCCAATAACTTTGCCAGAATCGGCTACAACCGCTTTCACACTTGTGGTACCAATATCTAAGCCCACTAATAAATTCGAATTGTCCAAAATTTTCCCCCCGTCAGTGCTACCTAAAAAAATTTTACCATAAAACCAGCTTAAAATCAGTTTATATTAAACCGTATGCACGCTTTTCATTTGGTGTAAGCGGCCTGCTAAATGCCCCTACTTCCAAATCAATCAGCGTATTTTTTCCCACTTTAGTTTTTATTTTATTATAGTACTTTATTTTACTTTTTAGGGTTGAAATGTTGCCAATAACTACATTCCCGTTTTTCATTAGAAAAATCACTTGTGATTTTCTTCGGGTATTACCACTTAATAATTTAATTTGATCCTGAAAATCAGGCGGTAAACTATTGAATAAATGAAGAATTTTTTTGAGAGATACTTCATGATTGTAGCCTACAAAAACTGGTTTATCTGGATACACTTTTGACCAAGGAATAAACTGAGACCCCAATTTTCCCTGTGTAAGTATTTTACGATATCCTTTAGAAGTTTTAATGTAGCCTTTTGTGGGATATTCATCAATTTCAATTATTAAATGATTAAAGTCTTTAACTTGAACTTTGATGTTTTTTATTTCTGAGTATTTGGCAGAGAGTTTACGGGACACGCCATTTTTATTAAGAAGATAATCGACTACTTTATCACTAGCTTTAATATCTGTTGCTCTTACAACTTCTTTTACTGGTAAATCATTTTCCCCGCTAATTTGAATACTTTGAACATTTGCCAGTGGCGAAATATAATAGCCAAGTCCTAAAAGCACTATTACTGAAACACCTATTATAAGTCCCAATCTCTTCAATAGTGCAGATTTACGTTCATTATGTAATTTAGAAAGAGAGGCAGAAATTTTTGTATTAGTCCTGAAATTTTTCTTTTTCTTACTTGATTGATGACTTAAATATGGCGATAGCTTTTCTTTAGGGTCAATTTTAGTTACTCGCTTTTTTGTCAACTGCCTCACCTTCTTTTTATTTAGCTAAATCTTGCATTACTCTAATTACTTCATCAGAAGCATCAGAAACTCCTAGTTTTTTAGACGCCTTACTCATTTCTGTATAGTATTTACGATCCAACACGATATGATCAATTGAAGAAATAAAGTTATTAATATTGAGTTCACTTTCTGCAATCACTGTTGCTGCGCCTGCTTTTTCAAGATCAAGAGCATTTTTCATTTGGTGATTATTAGTTACATTTGGACTAGGAATCAAAATAGCTGGGACTCCTAAAGCAGTAAATTCCGCGATACTAGTGGCTCCTGAACGCGAAACTACACAAATCATTTTTGGTAAGAGTGCTGGCATATCCTTAACATACGGTAAAATTTTGATGCTTTCACCATAATTAACATTGGATAGTTTTTCTGCAATTTTTTGATAATAATAAGTTCCTGTCACCCAAATGACTTGGTATGGCTTTGTTTCAAGCCGAGTCAGTGATTTTAACATTATCCGGTTGATAGCCAAAGCACCACGAGAACCGCCAAAAACCAACACTGTCGGTATTTGGGGATTAAGACCCCATTTGCTTTGCAAATCAATCTTTGTTGATGACAAGTTTAATACTTGTTGAGAACGTGGATTTCCTGTTTTTACCAACTTTTTCTTTTCCGAAAATTGCTTGGCAGCATCATCAAACGTATAACAAATTTTGTTTACATAGTGACCTAAGAACTTATTAGCAACGCCAACTACTGAATTAGATTCATGAATCAGAGTCGGAATCTTCATTTTTGCTGCTTCATACACTAGGGCACCACTGACATAACCACCAGTTCCCATCACGATATCAGGCTTAAAATCATTAATAATTTTTTGAGCTTTTTTTGTGGCCTTAAGAAACAAACTAATTGTAGCAAAATTACTCATTATATGTTTACGAGAAAACCCGCGCATTTCAATCGTTTTAAAATTTACTCCTGCTGCTGGAACTATCTTAGCTTCAAGGCCATTTTTGGTACCAACAAAGAGTATTTCATCATTGGTCGCCAAATTGCGCTCTTTTAATCGTTCAATAATTGCCATAATAGGATAAATATGGCCGCCAGTTCCTCCACCTGTAAATATTATTCTCATTTTATTTAGTCTTCAATTCCTTTATAAAGTTAACAAAATAGTCTCCACGTTCTTCAAAGGTTCGAAATTGATCCCATGACGCACAAGCTGGTGAAAATAACAATACATCACCAGAATTTGTTAATTCATATGCTCTTGGTACTGCTTCTTGTAATGTATTTTCAATGACAATGTTTTTAATGCCAGCTTTACGAGCTGCATCAGCCAGTAAATAACGAGTTTCGCCATATAAAACCACGGCTTTAACATGTTTTTTTAAAAGTGGGACCAAGGAATCAAAAGTAAAACCGCGATCTAACCCACCAGCGATCCAGACTTCAGGATCTTCAAAAGAGGGAATAGCAACTGAAGCCGCCTCTATATTTGTCGATTTGGAGTCATTATAGATTTTGCGGCCTTCCAAGGTCATAACATATTGCAAGCGATGCTTTGCCCCAGTAAAACTAGTTAATACTGCCTGGATATCGCTGATAGCTGCTCCCATAATCTGTGCAATTGCGCTAGCAACTAACGCATTCTGCTGGTTATGGATACCGGGTAATTTCATGTCGGCGGTCTTAATGATTTTTTCATGTTGATTCTGTAAATAGCCATCAGCAATAAAATAGTCGGCAGTTCGATCATTTTCGGAAAAGGTTATTAGTTTTGCTTTTGTAACTTTCTTTTCTTCTTCAAAAATATTTTTTTGATCTAAGTTAGCTAAAAAATAATGATCTGAAGTTTGCGTCCTGGTAACGTTTAGTTTGGCATTAACATAATTAGCAAAAGTCTTGTGATAATCTAAATGGACATTGTGATAAATATCAATAATCGCAGCTACTTTAGGATCAATATCTGTTACACCAAGCAGTTGAAAACTGGAAGTTTCGCAAACCAAGATATCATCTTTGGTAGCTTTTTTCACTACTTCAGAAATTGGAACACCAATGTTACCAACTGCATACGCATGATGACCCTTTTTAGCCAGCGAATGCTCCAGAATTTTCTGTGTTAGCATTACCGTAGTAGTTTTACCATTTGAACCTGTAACACAAATATACGGGGCTTCACTAACGCTCAATGCAATTTCAGGTTCGGTAATAATTGGCAAATTTAATTTTATTGCCTCTTGCACCATTGGGTTTTCATAAGGAATCCCCGGATTTTTTACTAAATAAGCAAAAGATTCTTGGTGTAATAATTCTACTGGATGTCTGCCACCTATTATTCGCACGCCCAGTTTTTCCAATTCCTGTGCTTTTTGATTTTTACTTAAATCAGCCTTGTCGTTTAAAGTTAGCTTTGCACCAAGTTCAAGCAGTAATTTACTTACTGCAAAACCACTTTTGCCGAGGCCTAAAACTAAAATATTTTTACCTTGATAAGTCTTAACTTGCCTCATTGAACTATTTTATCCCCATATTACTAAATACAAGATACTTCCCAGTAAGCCAACAATCCAGAAAATAATGTCTACTTTCCATTCAGAGTAGCCCAGCATTTCAAAATGATGATGTATTGGTGTCATTTTGAAAATCCGTTTACCAGTTGTTTGAAAAGAGATAACCTGCAAAATCACGCTCGCTGTTTCACATACAAATACAATTCCT
This sequence comes from Lactobacillus sp. ESL0260, assembly GCF_003692935.1. Taxonomy (NCBI): domain Bacteria; kingdom Bacillati; phylum Bacillota; class Bacilli; order Lactobacillales; family Lactobacillaceae; genus Lactobacillus; species Lactobacillus sp. ESL0260. The sequence continues at coordinate 96,240 of NZ_REHO01000010.1, read as the reverse complement.
ACTAACAAAAGTGACCAGGGTCTATTTAAAAAGATACTGACAGCGGCCAGTCCTCCTCCCAAAGCCAGAGATCCAGCATCACCCATAAAAATTTTAGCAGGCTTATGATTAAAAATAAAAAATGAAATTAAGCCACCTATGACACTCATACAAAAAATTAAAACGGCAAAGTTTTTTTGCTTAAGTGCAATATAAGAGTAAGTGGCATAAGCAATAATTGCCAGCCCAGTTGCTAGACCATCTAAACCATCTGACAGATTAACTGCGTTGGAATAACCTACCAACCAGAAAATTACAAAAATTGTGAATAAAACAACACTATTAACTACACCAAAAAACGGTAGGAAAAGTTTAAATTGAAAATGATCCGTTGCCGCGATAATAATAATTAGAATAGCAACCAAAATTTGTAAAGAAAATTTTTGCCATGCACGAAGACCCAAGTTACGTTTGTAAAACAATTTTATACTATCATCTAAGAAGCCTATAATACCATAGCCTAGCAAACTGATTAATAAAATCCACATCATTTTTGTGACTTCGTGTTGCCATACACAAACCCAGATTGTAGAAACTGTGGCTGCTAAAACAAAAACCACACCACCCATTGTAGGTGTACCAGACTTCTTTTCATGCCATTTAGGACCTTCATCACGAATTTCCTGTCCTTCATGGTGTGACCTCATGAAAATAATCATCCAGGGTAAAATAATCCCAGTTAACGCCAACGAACTTACTAATGCAATAATGCTTATGATCAGCATAAAATGCTACTCCTTTAATTGTATTTTTATTTTTGTCCCGGATTTGACAGTTTCACCAACAGTTATACTTTGCTTAGATACTGCACCTGTACCCTTAATGCTTAATTTAGCTCCAGTCAAATCTGCAAACTGCTGCAGCTCATCATTTGTCCAGCCTTTCATATTAGGACACTTTATAATGCCAGCAGTCCGCACCAGCATTAATTTACCAGACTGCTTTTTTTGACCTACCTGATAAGACTGCTTGGTTATTTTATCACCTGAACCAATCCTGACAAGTCTGAAACCAACCTGTTGAGCAATTGCTTCAGCTTCCTTATAATTTTGCCCTGCTAAATCAGGTATTTTAATCATGGTTGAACTGCTTAAGCCATTTTTAGACATAAGAATTGTTCTATTCATTACAGGTTTAAAAATTGAAGAAAGAATTACTTCAGCCGGTTTACTCATTCTTTGAGGCTGCTTGACAGTGATATAAATGCAATAACGTGGATGCTTAGCTGGTGTAACACCAACTACGGAAAAGATGTAATTATTGTTACCCTTAAGATAGCCACCACCTTTAAGATTAGCAATTTGAGCTGTTCCCGTTTTAACAGCAATATTTTGATTCTTCATCTGGTATGCAGCTCCCGTACCAATTCTTTTATTTAAAACTTGTCGCATGTTTCCAAGAACTATGTTTGCTGTTTCTTTAGTATAAACTGGCCTGCCAACTTGTTTTATTTGATAACCTGTTATTATGTGATCATCTGCATCCGTAATTTTTTCAACAAATTGGGGTTTTACCATTTGACCATTATTCGCCAAGCTGCTAAAAGCTTGCATCATTTGCATGACGTTCACATCAACACCCTGTCCAAAACTAGTGACAGCCTGATCAATAGGTGAATTAAACGCGATCAATCCTGGTTGTTCACCTGGGAGCGTTACGCCAGTTTTCTGACCAATGTGGAATTTTCTTAAATACTTTTTCCAAGTCTTAGCACCCATCTGCTGCTCAATATGAACAAATCCGGTATTGCTTGACCGTGGAAATGCTTGTGAAAAAGGGATGCTTCCCCAGCCACGCGGCTTCCAATCGTGAATTACTGAGCCATTCACAGAAACTGATCCTGAATTATAATATTGATTTGGATGATAGTTACCACTATTGACGGCAGAGGACAATGTCAGGACTTTAAAAACTGATCCAGGTTCATATGTATCTTGCACCAAAATATTGCGATAAGAATTTTTAAGTCCCTTTTTGGTCTGCGGGTTGAAGCTTGGTCTTTGTGAAGCAGCTAACACTTTTCCCGTCTTTATATCTTCAACTACGGCTGTCATAGAAACGGGATTAAAGGTATCTTGAACATAAGATAACCTGCTTTCAAGGCATTCCTGCAACTGCGAGTCAATAGTTAGATATATATTATTACCGTCTACAGGGGCTTTATAAGTATGGGTACTATTTGGCGTCTGGAAATTTGAGGCATCAACAGCTGAAACCTGATAGCCGTTTTTTCCGGTAAGAGCGTCGTCATACCAAGCTTCCAGTCCCATGGTACCCTCTAAATTTTGTTGCCTGGTTTTTTTATCATAAACTGGTGTAGCCAGACCAATTATGTGAGCTGCAAAATTACCATTTGGGTATAACCGTGACTGAGTTTCAAAAAATTTAATTCCCGGCAAATTCATTTTTTCAATTCGGTCTTTTTGCTTTTTGGTCAAATTAGAACCTGCAGTACCAAATTGTACCTGAAAAACCGGCTGCGAAGGATTAAGATACTTTAAAATTTTATTTGCTTTAAGAGGTAAAACTTGTGCTAACTTTTCAGCAGTTTTACTTTTGTTAACAACATATTCTGGCTTATTTTTATAATTAATGGATGATTTATCTAGAATGGCATAAATTGTATACAAATGGGAATCCTGCGCTACAGCTAAACCATTCCGGTCATAAATATTTCCCCGATTGGCTTTCAACACTTGATTACGCATATACAATTGTTCGGTCTTAGCGGTTAAATCTTGTCCATTAACGGTTTTTGAGATTCCAAGATATAAAAATCTGCCTATAAATACAAGAAAAACCAAAGCAACAGCTACCTCGAGAAATCTCCCGACTGTAAAACGGTATCCGTGGGCTTTGGAATTTAAGTTATTTCTTTTACTAATGTGCTTATTCATTAGCGTATAGTCCTAATATTTTTTTCATTCAAAGCCAACCCCTTGCTGCGAGCAATTTTATTCATTCTTGAGCTTGAGGTCAACTCACCTAATTCTTGATGCAAATCTCCAACTTGACTTTGCTCTTTTGCAACCGAGCGCTGCAAACTAGTAAGTTCATGTTGAGCTGAAGTAGCAGAAATACTAGAAGAAACGAGCATTGTCATTAAGCCAATTGTGATCATTGTTCCCAATATAAGCAAGGACTTTTCGAAGCCGGTCCAAGCAACGTTGTGATGATTGAGAACTTGACGTTGTCTCTTCTCTGGATCTCTTTGCTCATTAGGATTAAACTCTATTTTTCTTGCTAAATTATCAGCCATTGTTTTTCCTCTTTACAATTTTTCTGCAACCCGCAACTTGGCACTGTGTGAGCGATTGTTATTTTTAAGCTCTTCAGCTGAAGCAACAATGGGCTTACGATTTACTAATCGAAGCGTTGGCTTCAAGTCATCGGGAATAGCAGGCATTCCCCTAGGTACCTCAACATCGGAGTATTTTTTTAAAATATTTTTTACAATTTTGTCTTCATCAGACTGAAAAGTAATCACACTAATGCGACCGCCCGGTTTGAGTAGTTTGATCGCTTCCTCAAGTGATGTACTTAAAGCATCAAGCTCGTGGTTTACAGCAACACGCAAAGCCTGAAAAGTCTTTTTTGCTGGATGCCCTCCAGTCCTTCTTGCAAACGCAGGAATTGCTTCCTTAATAACATCAACCAGTTCAAAGGTTGTCGCAATTGGCTTTTTTTGTCTTTTAAGGACAATTTTATGAGCGATCTGGCGAGAATACTTTTCTCCGCCAAATTTATACAAAATATTAGCCAGTTCCTTTTGACTTGAGTCATTAACTAATTGATAAGCATCGAGACTTTGATCCTGATCCATTCTCATATCCAATCTGGCATCGAAGCGGTAAGAAAAACCTCTTTTTGCCTGATCAAATTGGGGAGAGGAAACGCCCAAGTCATAATAGATACCGTCAATGCCATTTTGATAACCCAGCTTAACTAAGTTAATTTTTAAATGACTAAAGTTGTCGTGTACTAATTGTAATTTAGGGTCTGCTTCAGATTTAAGTAAATCGGCAAAGTTTAACCTGGCCGAATTTATTGCATATTCATCTTGATCAAAACCAATCACTGTACCACTAGCAAGTTTGCTCAGTAAGTATTTTGCATGACCGCCGCCGCCAAAAGTTGCGTCCACATAAAGACCACCATTTTTTGGGTTTAAATTTTCGATTGTTTGATGTAAGAGTACACTGGTGTGTTTGAATTCCATGTTTATAGTTCCAAATCATCTAAATTTTCTGCGATATCATCATAGTTCTCGTTGGCTTCATCACTAAATTTTTCCCAACGTTCCTTTGACCAAATCTCAATTCGATCAGAAACTCCTATAATGACACATTCTTTAACAAGGCAAGCGTGCTTCTTCAACGTTGTGGTCAGATTCACACGCCCTTGCTTATCAAATTCGCATTCCATTGCACCAGAATAAAATAAACGCGTAAAACTGCGTGCATTCCTCTTAGTCAAAGGAAGGTGGGCTAGTTTGGCTTCAATTTCTTGCCATGCCTCAGTGGTATAGCCAAAAATGCAACCTTCCATTCCACGAGTAAATATCATTTTTTCTCCAATCTGACTACGCAAACGGGCAGGTATTATTAAACGCCCTTTACTGTCGAGATTGTGATGATATTCACCCATGAACATGACATTGCCCCCTTCCACTAAATAATTTACCACAATTCACCACTTCCTACCACTTTTTAGTTATAAAGTTTAACATTTCTTTTTTATGATCCGAAAAGTAAAAAACGCAGACCATTACAGGTTTGCGTTTATCTTAAAAAACAAATTTTTTTACTCAAAAAGTTTGACTATATCATTAAAAATAATAATCCTAAATACCAAAAAATAGTATTAACAGTTAAATAGTCCCATATTTTGCGGAAAGTTTTACTTATGGACAGATTCTTATTTTTAATTGCTTCAGTTATAGCAATTATTATAACTAAAATGAAGAAGACAAAAAAACCATAAGGCAAAAACTCAGGCCTTTTCTGCTTCAGGGTAATCAAGTGACATGCGTATATAAAAAAGAATGGTAATAAATCGTATCCGCGAAATTGAGCCTTGGGAAACATCTTATTAATAAGAAAAGCTAAAGCAAGACCAACAATAGGTATCAAAAAAATTAAAAACATTGGCTATATCCTCTATTATCTATTTTATCTTACTCTCTGATTGAAAAAAACTTTTAAGTAGCATAAAATATTGTTCAAACAGGGAGGTCTATCAATGACGAGAAGACATAAGAAAAAGAGATCTAAATTTCAAAAGCTAACAATTGCCATGGCCTGGCTAATGGCAATAATAACTTTAGCTGCTGTAGTAATGCAAGTTGTTGGTGCATTATCTAGCTTTGGCTTTTTCGAATAAAAAGCGTGAGATCATTGTCTCACGTTTTTTATTGTTGATAATTATCTAAATTTACCATAAAGGGATAGTTAACAGCTAAATTCCACCATAATTTATAAGTAACGGAAGCGAAAATAAATGTCCAGCATAAGGTTGGCAAAATACTTTTTAACAATTTCATTGAACTAATACTCGTCAGACCTGTCATATTCATAATAAGCCAAGTATAGCCCTCAATCAGAATAGAAGCGATTAAAATCGTTAAAATTCGTGCCCAAAAAACTTCTGGTAAAAATCTGGCAGCTTTTTGTAACAGCCAGCAAATTATAGGTAAACTAATGGCATAAACACCGATAATACCAAAAAAATAAATATCACTTACTACACCAGTACCAAAAGCTAACCAAATCTCTTTGTGATTAGTATCATCAAAAAGTGCTATTAACATCATGCTAACAGGTACCAATAAATTTGTAGCATTACCAATTAAAAAGAACCGGTGAAAGAATAAAGACAAACTGCCACTGATTGCTAAAGCAATATATAAAGCTAAAACAAGACTAAATTTTCGCAGAGACTTCATTAGTCGTTCACTTTCCTTTTAATAACCGAAACTACAGAAGGATCATTTAATTCACCTGCTGGATTAATTTTAATTAAATCAGATAAGCCAAATGTATCATGGGTTGTAGTAGAAATCGTCCCTACCAATAATCCTTTCGGTGAATTACCACCCAATCCACTAGTGTAAATTTTTGCACCACGCTTTAGTTTTTTACTGTCGACCGCCTGAGTAAATGCAAGTGTCTTGTTACCTATTACCGTAATAATTCCATGAACTTTCTTTCCGTTAACGGCTTGTGCTTCAACTGCAAAACGATTGGCTGATTTATCACTAGTTGTTATTAATTCAACTTTTGCAGTAGCGGCATTGACCTCTATTAGGCGACCAATAATACCTCCACCGGACATTACCGCCATATTTTTACGCAAGCCAGATGTAGATCCCTTATTAATAACCAACAGGTCTGTCCAACTGTCCGGTGAACGGGAAATGACAGATGCTTGAATAATATTATAGTCAGTAAGCGTATTTTTTACTTTTAATGCAGATTTAAGTTGTTTGTTTTCAGCTTCCAGGCTAGAATTACGAGCTTTTGTTTGTTCCAAGTCAGTAACTTTGCTCTTGAGATAGTTATTTTCATCTTGAGTATTTAGCAAATCGTGAACATTATTTAAACTACCAGAAACAAAACTAAGTGGAAAATCAATTATTCTTGATCCCACTGCAACCACATCATTGCCAAAACTCTGGATAATCAAAGGAGTATCACGTCTATTACGCAAGCTGACACTGCCTCCTATAACAGTAAAAGCCAAAATAACTGCTATACATGCCGATAATAATTTTTTGTTTTGTAGAAATTTCTTCATTTGGAAACAGTCCCTAAAGAAAAGCCGGCGAAAACAGCCGACTTTTAGTATTATCTGCGATTTTTGCGCATTACTTCAATATTTTTCAGAGACTCACCTGTACCAACTGCAACACAATCTAATGGATCTTGGGCTATAAATACTGGCACTTTAGTAGCTTCGGAAATAACCTCAGGTAAGTTTTTAAGTAAAGCTCCACCGCCTGTCAATACAATGCCGTGATCAATGACGTCCGCTGCTATTTCAGGAGAGGTTTGTTCAAGCGTTTCCTTAATTGCAACGATAATGTCCTGAACAACGTCTTGAATAGCATGAGCAACATCGACTGCTTTTACATCAACTGATTTTGGTAAACCAGTAACTAAATCACGGCCACGAATATTGACTGCTTCAATATCTTCAGCCTTTTCAACTGAAGCAGAACCAATCTGAATTTTAATATCTTCAGCAGTTCTCTCACCAATTAGCAGATTAAAATTAGAGTGAACATAATTCACAATTGCCGTATTGAACTTATCACCGGCTTGGCGGATTGAGGTAGAAGAAACTATTCCACCTAAAGAAATAGTGGCAACATCGGTAGTTCCACCACCAATATCTACAACCATTGAGCCAGTAGGATCCATTACTGGCAATCCTGCTCCAATAGCAGCTGCAAATGGTTCTTCTATTACAAAAGCTTCACGTGCTCCAGCTACACGGGCAGCATCAATCACTGCCCGCTTTTCAACTTCAGTTACACCAGAAGGTACACAAATCATAGCTGAAGGTTTGGAATTGCCAACAGTCTTTTCGATAAAATACTTAAGCATTGAGGCAGTTGTATCATAATCAGCAATTACACCATCTTTCATTGGCCTAATAGCCACTATACTTTCTGGTGTTCTGCCAATCATTTCTCTTGCTTCTGAGCCTACCGCAATTACCTTACCGGTATGGGTGTTTTTTGCCACCACAGAAGGCTCTCTTAAAACAATCCCTTTACCTTCCATATAAACAAGAGTATTGGCAGTTCCTAAGTCAATGCCAATATTTTTTGCTCCTAATCCAAACACGTAAATCTCTCCTTATTATCGCAGTCTCTAAATCTTGAATAATTATAGCATAAAGTGCAACTTAAAAAAGAAAATGGAACGTAACTTTAAGATGATTTTAAAATAATTGTCGTTCACAGAAACTAAAGTAATTTCCTTTACCAACAATAAAATGATCAAGAAATTCAATCCGAAATAGTTTTGCTGCTTCATGAATCATCTCAGTGAGTTCAATATCACTTTTTGAAGGTAACAAATTACCGCTAGGGTGATTATGCACCACAAAGAAGCCGGCACAGGCATAAACAACTGCCCAACGGAAAATTTCCCGCGGATGCGCAATTGACTTATCCAAAGTACCTTGAAACAACTTCTTTTCAGCAATTATATGATTACTGTTATCTATGTAGATTGCCCATAGTTCTTCTTGCTTATGTCCTGCAAATTTATCTAATAGATAAGTACCTACTTCGTCGCTTGAAGTCATAATAAGTTCCCGGTCTGATACTGCTGAGCGCAATCTTTCGAGCAATCCTTCGCTCAAAAGCGCCAGGCTGTCACAGCATTGACCACCAGAAATATATTTAAGCAGATCATTGGCATTTCTAATTTTTAATTCTTCCAACTTAACAAGAAGTTCATCAAAATTTTTAATTCCATGTTCTTTCAATTCTCCAAAAAAGCTGTTCAGCATTTCCCAGTCGGTTTTAATTAAATAGTGATGAGACCTTATTAATTCCATAAAATCATTCCTTTCACTATTTATATACGCCAAAACTAACTAACTTTTTGTAAAAATTCACAGAAGTCCTGACAAACATAAACCGCATTCTGATGATCTTCGGCAGTAGCTGGAATTAAATCAGGCACCATCACACATTTCAAGCCGGCTTTAACAGCGGCTAGCAATCCAGGAGAAGAATCTTCGAACGCTAAGATATTATTTTGGGCAACATGTAATTTTTGGGTTGCCAAAAGATAAATATCTGGTGCAGGTTTAGGCTTGACATTATTATTTTTGACATCGTCATAATTTAAGTGAAATTGAAAATAGTTACGCGTACCTGTGGCCCATAAATTATGCTCTACCACATTTTCAGAATTGCTGGTTACCACAGCCATAGGCAACCCGGCAGACTGAAAGTGATCAAGAGCTTTTTGCACCCCCGGTCTTAACTTTAATTTACCTTGTTCAGTCCACTGCCATACTAGTTCATCAGTACGTTTAATAAATTGGTCACGTTGTTCTTTATTCTTAAAATATTGCAGGTAAAAATCGTTCATATCAGTTGTTGTCGAGCCAACTAATTTAAGATAAATATCATCGGGCGTACCTAGATTTGCCTCCTTAGCAGCCTGAATATTGGCTTCCCAGTATAAATTTTCGGAATTTACCAACAAGCCATCCATATCAAACAAAATGCCTGTGATATCATCCTTAATGCCTTGAACGCGCATCTTTTATCTCCATTTGTAAAATATCCCCAACTAAGTAAAATGATCCTGTTACTAGCAGTATATCATTTGTTTGACTCTTATGCTTTAAATCTTGATAAGAAGTTCGCCAGTCAGCGTGATACTGATATTTTTTTTGAATCCAAACCGGATAGTCTTCTTTTTTAGCTGCACGCGGATAGTCAATTGTAGTTAAATGAACTTCATCTGCTGGTTTAAACAATTTAAAAACTTGCTCAATATCCTTATCTTTCATCATCATAATTAATACTCTAATTTTGCCTTGCTTTTTTTCCTGCTTAAAGTGAGCAAAATTTAGCAGATTTTGCATTGCCTGAATATTATGTGCACCATCAAGGATAATTAAAGGATTACTTTGCAAGATTTGATAACGTCCAGGCACAGTTGTTTGATTTATTGTATCTTCTATCTCTGAAGCAGAAAGTGACAGATTTAATAAGCTAAAGGCTTGAACAGCGATACCAATATCATAACCTTCAACTAGCGGCCTGGGTAAAAAAGAAATGTTTTGTATTTGATCTTGATACTCCAAATTTTCTTGAAGTAAAACATTAAAGTCGGATCCAAGCTTTTTAACCAGAGCATTTTCTTTTTGAGCCTTTCGCTGAATAATAGGCAACACCTCTTTTGGAATATTACCTAAAACAACTGGCCGATTTTCCTTTATTATGCCACTTTTTTCACGGGCAATATCTGCTAGAGTTGGTCCGATAACTTGCTCATGATCTAGTCCAACTGTAGTAATCACACTGACTTCAGGTGTAATAACATTAGTTTTATCATGCTCACCACCTATGCCAACTTCAATCACAGCATAGTCACATTTTTCCTGGGCAAAATAAAGAAATGCCAATACTACTTCATATTCAAACGTCACTAATGAAAAAGCAGGATTGTTTTTACGAATTTTTGTCAAAACTGACTCTATTTTATTAGCTACTCCAACCAAATTTTGGTTACTGATATTTTGACCATTTAGCTGAATCCGCTCGTTAAATTCAAAAACATAGGGCGAAACAAAAAGGCCAGTCCTTTGACCAGCCTTTTGCAACAAATTACTTAAATAGTAAGATGTTGAGCCTTTACCATTCGTGCCCGTAACATGGATTGTTTTTATCTGATCTTGCGGATTACCTAATATAGCCAAAATTGTCTTAATATATGTTAAATCTGCTTTTTCATGTAATTTAGGAAGTGAATATAAATAATTAATCACATCTTGAGCTTTGGTAAAAGTCACGTTATTCACTCTTCTTTAATTCTTGAATTCTTTCCTGAACGCTTTGAAGTTGATTTTCGTAATCAGCTTTTTTCGCTTTTTCTTTATTTATCACAGCTTCAGGAGCATGTGCGACAAAGCCTTGATTACTTAGTTTCTTAGTTGAGCGCTCAACTTCAGCTTGCAGATCTTTTTCTTCTTTGGTCATGCGCTTGATCTCGTCTTCAATATTGACTAAATCAGCTAACGGCACAAAGATCTGTGCACCTGAAATCACGGCAGTCTTAGCAAGTTTTGGTGCAGCAATTTGAGTTGAAATAGTTAATTCTTTTGGATGCAAAAAGTTCTTAACGTAATCTTCATTGTCAGTTAAAATTCTTTCATTCTTTGCGTCTTCTAATTGAATCATAATGTCAATTGAAGAAGACAACGGAGCATTTACTTCCATACGAATATTACGTACTGCCTTAATGATTTCGATTAAGAAAGCCATGTCACGACGAGCTGGTTCATTTTCAAACTCAGCATGTGGTTCAGGATATTTGGCAACCATAATTGATTCACCATCGTGTGGCATGGAGAGCCAAAGTTTTTCCGTTACAAATGGCATAATTGGGTGCAATAAACGCAAGATTTGGTCAAGAATCCAAATTAAATTATCTTGTTTTCTTGCTTTTAATTCTTCATCATTACCATTCAAAGCTACTTTGGCCATTTCGATATACCAATCGCAGAAGTCGTTCCAAATGAAGTTGTATAATTCACGACCAGCTTCACCAAATTGATAGTCATCAAATAACCGAATAACTTCACTAACGGTATGATTTAGGCGGTCAAAAATCCAACCATCTGCTAAATCAAATTTAGCTGTATCTGGCATATGAGCAGGTTGTGCATCTTCTGGTAAATTCATAATTACGAATCTAGCAGCATTCCAAATCTTATTGATAAAGTTCCATGCAGATGCCAGTTGCTTTGGATTATAACGTGTGTCTTGGCCAGGAGCTGTACCATTGAGCAAGAACCAGCGTAAAGCATCAGCACCATACTGGTCAATGACATCCATAGGATCTACTCCGTTACCCAGTGATTTGCTCATTTTACGTCCTTGTTCATCACGAATCAAGCCATGAAGTACCACATCATTAAATGGTCTTTCATGAGTAAAATGCAAACTCTGGAAAATCATCCGTGAGACCCAGAAAAAGATAATATCGTAACCGGTAACTAAGGCATTAGTTGGGAAGTAACGCTTAAAATCAGCAGAATTTTCATCAGGCCAGCCTAAAGTTGAAAATGGCCACAAAGCACTGGAGAACCAAGTATCTAATACATCAGGATCCTGTTTCCAGTTTTCAATGTCCTTTGGCGCTTCTTCGCCAACATACATTTCACCAGTCTTTTTATTGTACCAAGCTGGAATTCGGTGTCCCCACCATAATTGGCGCGAAATTACCCAGTCATGAACATCTTCCATCCAGTGATCTAAAGTTTGTTCAAATCTTTTTGGTACAAAATTAACCTTACCCGCAGTTTTCTGATTTTCTAAAACTTTGTCGGCAAGTGGTTTCATCTTAACAAACCATTGCGTTGATAGACGAGGCTCAACTTGAACGCCAGAACGCTCTGAGTGTCCAACAGAGTGGACAATCGGCTTAACTTTAATTAGGTAGCCTTGCTCCTTTAAATCTTTAACTAATGCTTCACGGCATGCAAAGCGATCCATGCCTTCATACTTACCAGCATTTTCATTCATAGTGCCATCGTCATTCATGACGTTAATCCGTTTTAAGTCATGACGATTACCAACCAAGAAGTCATTAGGATCGTGAGCCGGAGTAATCTTTACTAAACCAGTACCAAATTCTGGATCAACATGTTGATCTTCAATAATTGGAATGTGACGTCCCACTAGCGGTAAAATTAATTCTTTGCCGACAAGATCTTTATAGCGTTCATCCCCTGGTGCCACAGCAACAGCAGTATCACCAAACATAGTTTCAGGACGAGTAGTTGCAATTTCAACAAAGCCGGAACCGTCAGCAAATGGATATTTAATATGATAAAAAGCGCCTTTATCGTCTTGGTGAATAACCTCGATATCACTTAAAGCAGTCTGCAATTCGGGGTCCCAATTAATAATGTATTCACCACGATAAATTAATCCTTCATTATAAAGTTGGACAAAGACGCGGCGAACTGCTTTTGACAAGCCCTTATCCAATGTAAATCTTTCACGTGAATAATCTAGTGACAGACCCAATTTTGCCCACTGGCTCTTGATAATAGCAGCGTATTCATCTTTCCAGTCCCAAACTTGTTTAACAAAAGCTTCACGGCCCATTTCATGACGATCTTTACCCTGTTTGCGTAATTTAGCCTCAACTTTAGCCTGAGTTGCAATTCCAGCATGATCCATTCCCGGAAGATACAAAGTATCATAACCCTGCATTCTTTTAAATCTAATTAACGTATCCTGAATTGCTGTATCCCAGGCATGACCTAAATGAAGCTTACCAGTAACATTTGGCGGCGGAATAACAATAGCATACGGATGTGCTTTTTTATCTCCAGATGGCTTAAATAAATCTTGATCGAGCCATTTTTGATATCTACCCTGTTCAACCTCGCGTGGGTCATATTTTGGTGCTAAATCTGTCATAGTTCTCCTCCCAATAAAAAAGTCCTAGACAAAATGTCTAGGACGATGTGATTAACCGCGGTACCACCTAAAGTTAAGCAGAATAAATTCTGCCTCTCTTAAAAATGATAACGGCGAATTTGCCGGATCAGCCTACTGTTAGTTCAGCCAATCAGTCCAATTGAGCTACCAATTAACCTTCATTCGGCCTTTCACCATCATCAGCCTTTCTCTATCTATAAAGTTAATACCTCTCAATTATTGCTTTGGGCGTATTATAACACGTTTTTTACAGTAGTGCAGCATCTTCTGCCGCTTTATCTGCTAAAAACTTATCATTAGGGTAAATTGAAGTTACTTGTATACCAGCTAGAGCGCGGTCAATTAATCCTTCAACATCCAAACGATTTTCAAATTCCCGTGCTTTATCGATTTTGGGTTTAGTTTTGGGACGAGGCGGTGCGAAGATAGTGCAACAATCTTCAAATGGTTGGATAGACAAATCAAAAGTACCAATTTTTTCAGCCAAATTAATAATTTCAGTTTTATCCATCGTGGCAACTGGCCTGACAACCGGTGTGGTCGTCACATCATTAATTGCAGCCATTGATTCCAAAGTTTGCGAAGCCACCTGACCAACGGATTCACCGTTAAAAATAGCCAGTCCTCTTCTTTTAGCTCTAATTTTATCTGCTAACTGCAACATGAATCTTCTTTGTACAGTCATTAAATAGCCTTCAGGAATTTTTTCTTTGATAGTTTCTTGAATTTCCGCAAATGGCACCGCAATAAAATTGATCTTCCCTGCATAATTAGCCAAGATACCTGTTAATTCTTTAGCCTTATTTAGCGCTTTTTCAGTAGTATATGGCGGACTGTAAAAATGAACCATTTCAATATCGACACCACGCTTTAGAGCCAAATAGGAAGCTACTGGTGAATCAATTCCGCCAGATAACATCATAACAGCACGTCCGCCAGTTCCAACTGGCATTCCACCTGCACCGTGAAGTAACTGATTAGAAATATAGACAGCATCCTTGCGTACTTCAATTCTCAGAACAATATCAGGGTGTTTCATTTCTACCTTTAAATTCTCCATATTGGCAAAGAGATAGTCACCCACCATTTTATTCAACTCATTGGTATCATATAAAAATTGGTGATCACTGCGTTTAGTGTTGACTTTAAAAGTCATACCCTTTTTAAAAGTTTCTTTCATTAAAGCTAGAGCAGTTTCTTCAATTTTTGCCAAAGTTTTTTCAACTTTGATAGTTGGTGAATAAGTTTGAATACCAAAAACCCTTTTTAAACGTTTATCAACTTCTGCAAAAGGTGCATCATTTAAAACTATGTGCATGCGGTCATGCCGCGGGTGTATTTCGACTTGCGGAAAATCGCGCAATACTTTAGTCACGTTACCAGCTAAGCGGCCAATGAAATCTTTACGATTTTTTCCTTTAGTTGACAGCTCACCATAACGTACCATTATTTCAGTATATTTCATAAAAAATTATTCTCCTAAATGATTAATTCTGGCAAAATGATGGTAAATTTTATCAAAGACCTTAATAAATTCATCTGCCTCGGCAAGAGTATTAGTTTCATCAAAACTAAGACGAATCGCACTTGTTGCTACTTTATCATCAACATGCATTGCCACCAATGTGCTTGCTTGATCAGTCTTAGTGGAAGAACAGGCCGAAGTAGTTGAAGTATAAATGTCATACTCTTCGAGTGTATGAACAAGAGTCTCTCCTCGAATACCTTCAAGAGCAAAACATAAAATATGAGGGGCAAAGTTATCATTCAATGGTGAAAATATAGTGATTCCTGGCTTATCTTGGAGATACTTCACTATTTTGGCTTTAATTTCAGCCTCACGTTGAGCTTTTTCCTGTTCATTTTCCAAAAGCAAACGTACTGCTTTAGCCATTCCTGCTATTGCCGGTAAGTTTTCAGTACCTGAACGCAAACCTTTTTCCTGACCGCCACCATCATGCAGGGGAGCAAGCATCTTGCCCTCTTTTTTATAAAGGATTCCGGTACCCCGTGGTGCATGAAATTTATGCGCTGACAGACTGGAAAAATCAACACGAGGGGTAAAAACACGAGACCAAATATTTTTACCTAATGCTTGCACATTATCCACATGAAAACTTACAGTCGGGTAGTTAGTTAATAAATCACTAATTTCAGCGATTGGCTGGATAGTACCAATTTCATTGTTAACGCCCATTATTGAAACTAAAGTGGTATCAGAATCTAAGGCATTACGTAAATCATTTACGTTAACACGGCCTTCTTTATCAACGGGTAAACGGGTTACACGAAAGCCAATATATTCTAAAGCGTTAAAAGCATTGGCAACAGAAGCATGTTCAACGCTTGAAGTAATCAGATGCTTGCCAAATTCCCGTTTTTGCAAAGCGGTTCCTTTTATTGCCCAGTTATTTGACTCAGTTCCACCAGAGGTAAAGAAAATTTCATCCTGTTTTGTGCCCAAAAGACTGGCAATTTGCTTACGTGAACTTTCTAAAAGTTGAAATGCACGGTCTCCTAATTTATGTAAACTAGATGGATTGCCCCAAATGGTTTGAGCTACTTTATCATATGTGGCTAAAACAGCAGGATCAATCTTAGTCGTGGCACTGTTATCAAAGTAAATCACGGAAGTTCTCCCCTCCAAAAACACTACATGGTCAGCTATTAACTTATAAATTGTAACTTAAATTCTTGTCAGCTTCAATTATTTATTCATGAGCACTAAAAAAGCTTTAAAATTGTTTTTTTAATTTTAAAGCTAAATATTTTTCTGCAGATTTATGATTCTTATCAGCTATTTTTCTTATCAGAATAGTACAAATTTTCTAAGCGTTGATATGAACCTGGCTCAACTTTTTCAATAGCAGTTGCAATGGTGTCCAAAGCATCTTTATAGTTATAATCCTGTTCATAAAGTTGCATTGCCTTTTTCTGAGCGCTTTTAATGGAACCATTATTGGAATATTTATTAGAATATTGCAAGGTTAGCTGAACTAGATCTGCTGAATTAATAATGTCATCTGCTTCTCGTTTTAACCTTTCGACATCATCAGAAATTTGAATTAATTCCTGAGAAATCTTTTCCATGTTTAGTCTTACCTGACTCAATTCTTTTGCCACATGACCAATCTCGTTGACAACCAAAGTATACATTTGCACAAAAGTATCAGGATTACCAGGGATTTTTTTACGTTCCAAACGGCGATAAACTAGAGAAACTTCCTGCTTAAAGCGGTTGATTGAATCATTGGCTACATTCTCAGAATCATAAAGACCATCAACGTCTTGGGACATTTTCTTTTGCTCTGCACTAATTTCACGCAATCGTTCCAGCATTCTCAACCACGATGACTTAATTTTGGAATAAACTCCTTTACCATCAGCAACATTCTGGGTATCGACCGTATATTGCCGCTCCATATCATTGACTTCCTGTTCCAACTTCCTACTAGTGGCAAGTTCATTGTGAGTAAGCTCATAACTCTCATCAATATGGCGCAATTTTGCTACTAGTTTTTTTGATTCAACTTGTTCGTGTGCAAGCAGACGCTGGATTTTATCTTGATTTTCTTCTACAAATGGTCTCGCTTTGTACTCTTTAGCTAAAATATCATAAAGAGCAGAAATTTCTTTTTGGATTTCCGCATTTTTTGCTTTGAGATCGGACACTTTAAGTTCTTTGAGCAAATTATTTGCATCGGCTACTTGTCCTCTGATTTTTTTAATCTCAGCTAAAACGTCTACCTGAGTTATGTAATACTTAGAAGACATCATCTTCTTATAACTGTCGGACAATTCACTCAACTGATCTTGAAAAACTTTATTGAGTTGGTGACGAGCATTCCTAATTTCGGGCAGGATAGAACTAATGTTAGTCAAAGCAGCTTTAATTTTTGACAAAATACGTTTTGCTTCAACTTGATCTCCTTGAGCAGTCAAACTCTTGGCTTCTGAAAAGTCATTTTCAATATTTGTCAATTCATTTTCAATCTGATCCAGAGCAGCACCATAATCATATGAATTTGCCAGAATGTCTTTACGCATTTCTTTAAAGCCATTGAACAAGTCGTTATATTTTTTTTGATTCTCACGGTTTGATTCAAGTAATTCTGTGAATACTTCCTTAGTGTTCTTGGCATCTTTATAAGTTGGATCCATGATTTCACGGGCTTGTTTAATACTTTTATGAGCTTTAAATAAGTGATAGTGTGTATTTTGCTCAGCAGCCTGTTCAAGAAAGTTCTGCGCTGCAGGAATCTTTTTAGCCAATGCCTGCTCGTAGTTTTTACGCCAAGTAGTTAATGTTGTCAAACTTTCACCGGCTAAATCCATTTTATCCAGATTGACAATATCTGTTTCTAAATGCATTTTATCAATTTTGGTAATCAAATCGTCTAATTCAAGAATTTGCCTTAATTGGCGGCGATTGATTATTAACATAGCGGCTATAATTATAATGATGATTAAAATTGCAATGATTACAACTATGGATTGAGTTGGTGACATAATTTTCCTCCAAAACTACCCCAATTATACCAAACTTCTACATTATTGTGGTCAAGAGTTTTTTCAAGCCAATAAAATTCGTTATTTAAATAAAATCGTGCGATCAGATATTTATAAATATCTCTTTAATTAAAAGCAGTATACTAGTATTAACAAGTTGTTACCACCTTTTTATTTTTTCTAGTTAAATTATTAAATATTAAAGCAATTGCTATTTTCCTTGCTTTAATAAGGTAATACAACTATAATATAGAACGTGTAAAATATTTGCAGCTATAAGTGGCAAGAACGTCAACATCTTAATACGTTTTAGTGAACGAGTAACCGACGCTGCAATAGGCGAAAATGAAAATTAAGATGCACGAATGTTAAACTTATACGTAATTATTTTACTCCAAAAACTGTTATCAGATTTTATTGGAGGATTTTATGTCAAGATATACAGGTCCAAGTTGGAAACGTTCCAGAAGATTAGGAATTTCACTTTCAGGTACTGGCAAGGAGCTTAGTCGTAGAAACTACGCCCCTGGTCAACACGGCCCTAATTCACGTGGTCGTTTATCAGAATATGGCGAACAATTGCATGAAAAGCAAAAGTTACGGTGGATGTACGGTTTAAATGAGCGTCAATTTAGAACTTTGTTCAAACGTGCCGGTAAGATCCGTGAAGGTGAACACGGTACTAACTTTATGGTTCTGCTTGAATGCCGTTTAGACAGTATTGTTTACCGTTTAGGTTTGGCTACTACTAGAGAGCAAGCTAGACAATTAGTTAACCACGGTCACATCACTGTTGACGGCAAGCGTGTTGATATTCCTTCCTATGAAGTCAAGGTTGGTCAAACCATTGGTCTTAAGGAAAAGTCAAAGAACCTGCAA
The DNA here is from genome assembly GCF_003692935.1 of Lactobacillus sp. ESL0260. Classification (NCBI taxonomy): domain Bacteria; kingdom Bacillati; phylum Bacillota; class Bacilli; order Lactobacillales; family Lactobacillaceae; genus Lactobacillus; species Lactobacillus sp. ESL0260. The sequence continues at coordinate 77,606 of NZ_REHO01000010.1, read as the reverse complement.
CAAGTTAAGGATGCACTTGAAGCAGTTGTATCCCGCCCATCCTTTGTTTCATTCGATGACAACAAGGTAGAAGGTTCACTTGTTCGCCTTCCAGAACGTGATGAAATGGAACCAGAAATTAACGAAGCTCTAGTTGTTGAATACTACAACAAGTTACTTTAATTTCCATGTTTTTACAAACCCCTTTCCTTCTTGGAGAGGGGTTTTTGTTACCCGAAAGGAGTACCAATCAATGACAGAGGATTTAAATACCAGAGTTTCAAATGCTGCTCAAGGCATCACACCCCAAACAAAGCCGGATGAACGCAGAAGATTTTTAGGGTCTCTTCGCGAGCGGGTATTAGTTAGAATGACCAATGCTGAAGTGCAAGATCCTAAATTAACCAACCTATTTTTACGCCATTTTAAAGATTATATTGGTTACAATATCCTGATTAATGGCAATTTACACGATAAGTTTGTTGATCAAGTGGAAACTAGTTGTGGCAAATACGAGATCTCTTTTACTATCGTTAACAATGAAACGGCAAAAACGGGTCCGAATGACTCGGCAATCTTAGTAGTAGCTGCAAATGCAATTAACAAAATGCGCATTGAAATAAGTCAAGTGTATCCACCCGAAATGCCCCAAGAATTGCTTACTAGTGGCAAAACTAAAAAAGCTGGTTTCTGGCAGCGACTTTTTCATGGAGACAATTAAATGAAACCATTAGCTTACAGAATGAGACCAAAAACGTTAGATGAGGTAGTCGGTCAGGAGCATTTAATTGGCTCTGGAAAAATTATTCGCCGGATGGTTGAAGCCAAAATGTTGTCCTCGATGATTCTTTACGGTCCTCCGGGAATAGGTAAAACAAGTATTGCCAGTGCCATAGCTGGTTCCACCAAATACGCTTTTCGCCAGCTTAACGCTGCAACAGACAGTAAAAAACAGCTGGAGCAAGTAGCCGCGGAAGGAAAATTGAGTGGTACGGTGATATTGCTCCTAGACGAAATTCACCGCTTGGATAAAACCAAGCAGGACTTTTTATTACCTCTTTTAGAATCCGGACAAATTATTTTGATCGGTGCGACAACTGAAAATCCGTATATAGCAATTTCCCCCGCTATTCGTTCCCGCTGCCAGATTTTTGAATTAAAGCCTTTGGCAAAAAATGATGTCAATAAAGCAATTGACCGGGCGCTTAAAGATTGTGAACTTGGTTTGGGTAAGTACAACGTTAAATTGACTTCAAGCGCCAGAGAATTATTAGTGCAAAAAGGCAACGGTGACTTACGTTCGACACTGAACGGACTCGAACTTGCAGTCCGCTCAACGAAACAGGAAATGATAGCTGCCGGTAAAAATGATGAAACTGAATTAATCATTGATCAAGATGAAATGGCCAATTCTATCCAGCTGCGTAATCAAAACTTTGATGCTAAGGGCGATGGGCATTATGATCTGGTTTCTGCTTTTCAAAAATCAATTCGCGGTTCTGATACAGATGCAGCCTTGCATTATTTAGCTCGACTAATTGAGTCTGGTGATTTAATAGCAATTTGTAGGCGTTTAAGTGTAATTGCCTATGAAGACATCGGCCTTGCAAATCCCGCAGCCGTTCAGCATGCTCAAATAGCTATTCAGTCTGCTAAGAGTCTGGGTTTCCCTGAAGCGCGGATACCTTTAGCTAACGCGGTGATTGAACTGGCTTTATCACCTAAAAGTAACAGTGCTATCAGTGCTATTGATCAGGCTTTAGCTGATGTAAAAAATAAGGACTATGGCAATATCCCTGCTACTTTAAAAGATGCACACTATAGTGGTGCTGCAAAATTAGGTCACGGTAATGGTTATATTTATCCTCATTCTTATGTGAATGATTGGGTACCACAGCAATATTTACCAGATAAACTCGTTGGCACGCGATATTTTCAGCCTAAAGGCAATTCTAAAATAGAAAAAGGGTTTAAAAAGCAATACGAAACTTTGCATGAATTGCAAAAACAGGGTCTAAAATAATTAGTTTTGCATAGAAGGAAAATATTTTAGTAGATGCTGGCCGAAGATTTATTTTGCAATCAGCCCTTTTATTTTGGTCATGCACAAAGTAAGCCGGTATATTGATAACCTTAGTTCGTTCAGGAGCTTAAAAGCTATCCTAAAAAGGTACCCTCTAATTTTTCTGCCTTGACAAAACTCGTGATGCTTAGTAGTATAATAGTTGATCTGAGTTGATCGACTAGCTCAATTGTATAAGGTTGACCGGTCAAACATAAGACATGCGAGATAGTAAATAACTTTCGAATCGGAAAACTATCTTCAAAGATAGGATCCATATTCGTTGCGATACATCTCATTTTTTGAACACTGCGGGTTCAACAAGCATTGTTTTGCTATGTTTCGACGACTCGGATTTCTTGAGAAATTTAGAAAGCGGTCTGCGGACCGTTTTTTGTTTGGAGAATTTATGGCTATTAAAATTGTTATTCTAATTTACCTGGCAGTATTGCTATTGACTGCCTTTTACTTATGGCATAATCGGCACAGTCATTTCCTAATATACAACAGTAAAAATATTTCTAATTTTAGTTCTCTAATGTCTTGGACAGCTATTATTTTAATTATAGAGACCATTTTGGGTTTATTTTTAGTTTTCCAGAAGAATAAATACTTAAATCTTATTACTTTAATTCTCAGCAGCATCACTATCCTAATTTTTAGTCTTTTACTTAATCAAAAGGATGATTAACTGGACTAAAATTTGGTAAAATAATGGTGAGAGAGGTGTTTTAAATGATGAAACAATATCACCGTATTCAAGTCGCAGTTGATGGCTCAAAAGAAGCTGATTTAGCTTTTAAAAAGGCGGTCGCTGCGGCTAAGCGAAATGAAGCTGCTTTGGAAATTTTACATGTCATTGACACCAGATCCTTCCAAAATGTTTCTAGCTTTGATTCAGAAATGGTTGAACAAGTATCAAACGATGCTAAAGAAAAATTGCAAAATTACTACCAACAGGCTACAGAAGCTGGAGTAAGTGAGGTTCACTATTCAATTGAATTTGGGGCTCCTAAAGCAATTATCGCCCACCAATTCCCTAAAAAGCACCAGATTGATTTAATCGTATTAGGAGCTACAGGTCTCAACGCTGTTGAACGCATATTAATCGGTAGTGTTACCGAATATGTTACTAGAACTGCAGATTGTGACGTGCTAGTTTGTCGTTCTAACGAAAATTTGAGTAATTAAAAAAGAGCATTTCAACTGAAATGCTCTTTTTTATGTATAGATAAATTAGAAATCTCCTGCTTGACTGAACATATAATCTTTATTATGAAATTTCATGGACAAAATCATACCAATACCAATCATATTACCAATTAAGGCTGATCCACCTTGAGAAATAAAAGGCAACGGGATACCGGTCAGAGGTAGCAGATCAATACTCATACCAATATTTTCAAATACATGGAAGAGTATCATCATGATAACGCCAGTAGAAACGTAAGAATAAAATGCGTTTTTGGTATCAAAAGTAATCCGTACCATTTGCACTATCAAGTATAAGTAAAGCAAAATGATTGCTACACTTCCAATAAAGCCAAATGATTCTCCTATCACTGAATAAACCATGTCTGAGCCTCGGACCGGCACATAAACACTTAGTTTACCAAAGCCGTTGCCGAATATTTGACCAGAACCAATCGCTTGCATACTTTGCCATAATTGATACGCAGCTTTTGACGTGTCATTAGATGGATTCAACCATGACATAATGCGTCTAAATTGATAAGGCTGAAAGAAATGACTTAGAAATGATTGACCACTTGGTGTGGTAACCATATAAATAACTACGACCCCTAGCACAAAGACAGCGACAAACATTGGCGCAATTATTTTCCACGAAATACCAGATACTAGCACTACGCCACCAACAATTGCAATGAAGACCAGCATCGTACCAAAGTCATTTTGCAGTTTTAAAAGCACAGCAATCGGTAGCAGCCAAGCCAGCATTTTACCAATTAAAATCCAGTCGTTTTTAATTGTGTGAGCAAATTTATTGTTATGCTCACGCACAACCCGGGCCAGCATCAATATAAAAGCAGGTTTCATGACTTCTGATGGCTGAAAAGAAATTGGCCCCAGCTTAAACCAGCTTTTAGCGCCAGTATCTACAGCTATACTGCGATTATAAAAGAACAAAACCGCAATTAAAAGCACTATCCCCAGACCATATACATAAGGTGCAATGCGGTAGAGCTGTTCAGCATCAAATTGGATTACAAAAGCAACTGCGGCAATCGAGATAACATACCATAATCCTTGCATTGCCACTGCCCTAACTGGACTTCCCATATGACTGGGATCATCAATTGCGGCAAAATAAATGGAATAAAGGCCCACAGCTGCCAATATGAGCACAGGGACAACAATATTCCAGGCAATTCGATCAAACAGATTGGTTTTATTTTGTACTTTGACCATTAATTAATCACAACCTATTATTTTTCATGCAAAGCGAAGTATGAAAGCAAATCATTAATACTGCTTTCCAAACTTTTTGCATACAAGACGCTGTTGGTTTTGCCAGTTGTAGCCCGATAACGGCCAGCAATTTTTTCAATCACGCCAATAGATTTTTTCTGGGGAATTACTACTTCCCAGGTTGGGTTTTGCTTACCCTTAATTTCATTAATTTCCACATTAATATTTTCTGGTTTTTTTGACATAAATACTCCTATTTCGTATTAGGATGGAATTTCTTTGCAATAATCTCATCTTCATATCGTTCTGGATGAGGATTACGAAAAATTGTAAATTTATCTGGTACCGGATCAACACCACCACGCACAAAAGGATTGCAGCGTAATATACGTGAGATTCCCATAATAAGTCCTAAAAGAGGACCAAATTTGGTCAATGCGTCAACCATATAGGTCGAACATGTTGGATAATAACGGCATGATTTTGGTAAAGCAGGAGAAATAAACTTCTGGTAGATTTTAACCAAATAAATCAAAATTTTACGCAAATCTAGCCTCCCAAGATTAGTGACGCTGATGTTTTTCAATATTCTTAAGCAAAATTCCCGTCCCAAGTGCCACAGCTTCAAGTGGATGATCGGCCGTTAATACTGGTACCTTAAGGTAATAAGAAATTAGCTTATCAATATTCTTAAGCAATGCTCCACCACCTGTCAGCATAATTCCACGGTCAATAATATCCGCAGAAAGCTCCGGTGGCGTTTTTTCCAAAACCTCTTTAGTAGCAGCAATAATAGTCATCAAGCCATCATGAAGAGCTTCTTGAATTTCAGGCGCAGTAACAGTAGCCTGTTTTGGCAGACCGTCAACCACATCGCGACCGCGAACAGTGATAGTTTCGTTCTTATCAGGTTCAAAAGCACTACCAATTTCGATTTTAATCTGTTCCGCAGTGCGTGAGCCAATTAGCAAGTTATGTTTGTTCTTAATGTAAGAAACAACAGCTTGATTCATATGATCCCCAGCATAACGCAATGATTGACTTGTAACAATTTCACCCATTGATAAAACGGCAATATCAGTAGTACCACCACCAATATCGATTACGATGTTGCCTTGAGGTTTGAAAATATCAAGCCCTGCACCTACAGCAGCAACTTTAGGCTCAAAATCAAGGTAAACTTTGCCTCCACCCGATTTTTCCGCAGCCTGAATAATTGCCTTCTGTTCAATTGATGTTACTCCTGTCGGAGCACAAATTAAAATATTTGGCTTGGACATAAAGCCCTTAACGTTTAATTTTTCAATAAAGTAAGACAGCATTGCTTCTGTGATATCAAAATCTGCTATCACGCCATTTTTTAAAGGACGGATTACACGGATGTTCCCCGGAGTCCTTCCTACCATCTTGTAGGCTTCTGTACCAACTGCTACTACTTTATTTGTACTTGTATTGACAGCAACAACAGAAGGCTCATTTAAGACAATTCCTTTACCAGAAACATTAATGAGCACATTTGCTGTTCCTAAATCTATTCCTATATCTCGTGCCACGATAATCCTCCATCATATTCAATGTATATTTTACCATAAAGATTTTAAGTTTGTCGGCGACTTTATCCGCTTTACCAAGTCTTAAAAGAAATTACTTAACTGCAATGAAGTATCAATTAATGTAATAAAGAAATTACCCACTAGAAAGCCTAAAGCAATTGCAGCAAAGATAAGTAGCAGTTGTGCTTCAAATATCCTGTTTTTACGAATTATCTTTTCAATACGAACACTTTTCATAATCTGAAAGGACAAACCAATCGTAATTAAATAAATTACTATACTAATTAAAGCATGAACGCCAAGTTGAAACATATTCTTTTCCACTTTTCCTAAGTTACAATAAAAGCGGACACACAAAAGCAGTGCATCCGCTTAAAACTTTAAATCTATTTAACTGAATTGTAAACACTTATTCGGTTAACGGCTCTTCTAAGTGCAACCTGTGCCCGCTCAAGTGATCGTTGATCATGGGCAGCCTGAGCCTTTTTCAGTGCATTTTGAGCACGTTCTCTAGCTGCTTTAGCCCGGGAAACGTCAATATTATTTGCCCGCTCAGCGCTGTCAGCAATAATGGTAGCCACATTATTTGAAAATTCAAAATAGCCACCACTAACAGCAATATGGTTGACAATATTGTTCATTTCCCGACTTCTTTTAACTTTAATCTCACCTATTGCTAGCGGAGTCAAAATCGGTAAGTGATTATACATCACTGAACGTTGACCATCAATTGCACGCATTTCAACAATACTAGAATGATGAGAAAATATTAGACCATCTGGAGTTACAACATTTACCATAAAAAGTTTTTCTGGATCTGCCATTTGACATCACCTTACTTTTCTAATAATGCTTTAGCTTCAGGATCACTCGGAGTTACACCCATTTGCTTTGCTTTTTTCAAAACATCTTCAATTGGGCCTACACTACGGAATGCGTCTTCTGGAAGATCATCTAAATGACCATCTAAAATCATCTTAAAGCCCTTAATAGTTTCTTTAATTGGAACATAAGAGCCAGGCACACCAGTAAACTGTTCAGCCACAAAGAAGTTTTGCGATAAGAAGAATTGAACTTTACGAGCACGGCTAACTATCACCTTTTCCTCGTCAGATAATTCATCCATTCCCAAAACAGAAATGATGTCTTGCAATTCGTGGTATCTTTGCAAAATATGCTGGACGCCAGTAGCGACTTCATAGTGCTCTTGGCCAACAATTTCAGGGTCTAATGCACTAGAAGTAGATTGCAGCGGGTCAACAGCCGGGTATATACCTTGCTCAACTAAACTACGTTCCAAATTGGTAGTAGCATCAAGGTGAGCAAAAGTAGTAGCTGGAGCCGGGTCAGTATAGTCATCAGCAGGAACATAGACCGCTTGAATTGAGGTAATAGAACCCTTCTTGGTAGAAGTAATTCTTTCCTGCAACTGACCCATTTCTGTTGCCAAGGTTGGCTGATAACCAACGGCACTTGGCATCCGTCCCAGCAAAGCTGAAACTTCCGAACCAGCCTGAGTAAATCTGAAAATGTTGTCGATAAAGAGCAAAACGTCTTGGCCTTCAACATCTCTGAAATACTCTGCCAGCGTTAATCCTGTCAGTGCTACCCGCATTCTGGCACCAGGCGGCTCATTCATTTGACCAAAGACCATGGCAGTTTTGCTTAAAACTCCAGATGCTTTCATCTCAAAGTAAAGGTCATTACCTTCACGTGTTCTTTCACCAACACCAGTAAAGACTGAAATACCACCATGCTCTTGGGCGATATTATGGATAAGTTCCTGAATAATAGTGGTTTTACCAACACCGGCACCACCAAACAGACCGACTTTTCCTCCACGGACATAAGGTTCAAGTAAATCAATTACCTTAATACCGGTTTCAAGAATTTCCTGACTCGTTGTTAATTCATCATATTTAGGAGCATTCTTATGAATACTGTCACGAGCATGATCTTTTGCAAATTTAGGACCGTTGTCAATAGGCTCACCTAAAACATTAAAAACACGTCCTAAAGTATCATTACCAACCGGCACTGAAATAGGGCCACCTGTGTCTTCAACCTTCATTCCGCGTCTAAGACCATTGGTAGATTCCATCGCAATTGTTCTTAAAACACCATCGCCAAGCTCTAGTGTAACCTCGAGAACAACAGATTCATCGTCCGACTTAACGACGCGCAAAGCATTGTCAATATCAGGCAGATTTTTGTCAAGCGGGAATTTGACATCGACAACTGGGCCGATTACTTGAACAACTTCACCTTCACTCAAAACATCTACCTCCTTTTCTTAATTATTTCAAAGCGTTAGCACCACTGACAATTTCAGTAATTTCAGTAGTGATTTCTGCTTGTCTTGCACGGTTTAATTTAGTAGTTAAACTCGAAACCAAATCGTCAACGTTGTCCGTAGCACTCTGCATGGCAGTCATTGAACTGGCATGTTCAGCAGTTTTGGCATCCAGAATAGCACCGTAAATAGTAGAACGGGCATATTGGGGAATTAGTGTGGTTAAAACAGCATTAACATCAGGTTCGATATCGTATTCCAAATCTTGATGGGCTTTAGCTTCTTTGACACCAATATCAATATCAACGATTGGCAACATTTTTTCAACCCGAAATGCAGATGAAAGTGAGTTGATGTGATGAGTATAACATACATATAATTCATCATAAACTCCGTTCAAATACATTTTGATTGCAGTTGAAACAATTGGTAAAACTTCATCAAAAGTAGGTACGTCACTAATACTGTCATTTTCATAAACAACGTTCAGCTTGTTTTTCTTAAAGAAATCAGCACCGACTGAGCCAACAGCCAAAACCTTAATATCTTTGTGTTCAGCCTTCGAATCCTCAAACAATCCCATCATGTTTTTGATGACAGCACTATTATAAGAACCAACAAGACCACGGTCACCGGTAATAACCAAATAACCAGTGGAATTGACCTTTTTGCGTGCTTGAACCATATCGGAAACAACACCCAAACCAAAGACATTTTCATAATCGATTTTGCTAATGCTGTCTTCATCAATTGCAACATGTGCCTTACGCAAATGGCTGACGACTTCAGCACTCATCAAGCGCGATAAAGTTTGCCGTACGTGATCATTGTAGATCGTGTACCCCTTATCCCGCTTTTCAGTTTGGTTTAACTTTGATGCCGAAACCATTCTCATGGCCTCAGTAATTTTACCAGTTTGCTTAACTGAAGCTATTTTCTTCTTCAACGCAAGTAAAGATGCAGGCATATAACTACCTCCTATTTATTACTTGGTGAAAAACTATCCGCAAATTTAGAAATTGCTTCTTGTAATTTCTTCTCATCCGGCAATTCACCAGTCTTACGAATGTGCTCTAGCAAATCTGCATGATTAGTATCGAAATTGTCATATAATTCTTTTTCAAACCTGGCAATATCATCAACTGGAACGGAATCAAGATAACCATGAGTTAAGGCATAAAGAATAATAACCTGTTTTTCAACTGGAATTGGTGTATGAAGTGGCTGCTTTAACACTTCAACCACCCTGCGTCCACGGTTAAGCTTAGCTTGAGTTGCTTGATCCAAATCACTACCAAACTGAGCAAAACTTTCAAGTTCATGGTAAGCTGCCAGGTCGGTACGAAGCGTACCAGCAACTTTTTTCATAGCCTTAATCTGGGCACTACCACCAACACGGGAAACTGAGTTACCGGCATCAATGGCAGGACGGGTTCCTGCAAAGAACAAGTCGCTTTGCAAGAAAATTTGTCCATCAGTAATTGAAATCACGTTAGTGGGAATATAAGCTGAAATATCTCCCGCTTCAGTTTGAATAAATGGAATGGCCGTCATTGAACCGCCACCAAGTTTATCACTCAACTTCGCACTACGTTCAAGTAAACGTGAATGCAAATAGAAGACATCACCAGGATATGCTTCACGACCAGGCGGACGACGGAGAAGTAAAGAAAGTTCACGATAAGCAACAGCTTGCTTTGATAGATCATCAAAGACTACCAAAACATCTTTGCCGTTATACATGAATTCTTCACCCATTGCCGTTCCGGCATATGGCGCTATGTACAGCATTGGTGCGGGTTCACTTGGCCCAGCCTCGACAACTATTGTATAGTCCATTGCGCCAAAACGCTTTAAAGTTTCTACTTGTGCTCTGACAGTTGATTCCTTCTGACCAATAAAGACATAGATGCAAATTACGTCTTGTCCCTTTTGGCTCAAAATAGTATCAATTGCCAAACTAGTTTTTCCAGTCTTACGGTCACCAATAATTAACTCACGCTGACCGCGACCGATTGGCACTAAGGCATCAATAGCTTTGATACCAGTTTGCAGCGGTTGATTAACTGACTGGCGTGCCATAACACCCGGTGCCGAAGCCTCGATTGGACGAGTCTTTGACGTTTTTATTTCGCCAAGTCCATCAACTGGCTGCCCCAAAGGGTTTACCACGCGACCAATTAATGCATCACCAACCGGCACACGCATAATCTCACCGGTTCTTTTGACTTGGTCACCTTCACGAATATCATCAAAATTGCCTAGAATAATGATACCAACATCATTTGATTCAAGGTTTTGTGCAATACCATAAGAACCATTGTCAAATTCCAATAGTTCGTTGGCCAAAACATTGTTCAATCCGTGAGCCCGGGCGATACCATCACCTATGTATGTTACAACTCCAACTTCATTAATGTCGAGTTTATCATCATAGTGTTCAAGCTGCTGCTTGATTAAAGAGCTAATCTCTTCTGCTTTTATGCTCAATGGTTTCACCTCTTTTAATTTTTATTAATTAACTGCGCACGAATCTTATTCAGTTTGTTCTTGACTGACCCATCGATTACGCAATCACCAACTTTTAAAATCACGCCGCCAATAATACTTTGATCAACCTCATTAGTGAGAATGACTTTTCGCAAATTAAATTTTCGAGCGTAACTAGTACCTAATTCCTGCAATTGTCTTTGATCAAGCGCTACTGCTGAAACAGCAACTCCCGTTTCAATTTTTTGATTTTTATTATACAAATCATTGAAACAGTTTATAATGTCCGGCAATTCCATAAAATGATCATAATCCAGTAACAGGTTCAAAAAATTCTGAACTTCTTCTGATAGACCTTGCTCAATCACAGAAAGCGATTTTGCTTTTTCAGTACTATTAAAAATTGGGTCGCTAAAAACTTGCAAAATTTGCGGATAATTGGAAATAGCCTCAGCTAGTTCCTGCATATCTGCATGAACAGTATCCAAAGCAGCCATATCTTCTGCATAATCAAATAGTGCAGTACCATAACGTGCAGCAATTTCCGCTTTACTTAAGGCCATTATTTATTCAGCCCCTTAATAAATTGATCAACCAAATCTTTTTGGTCATCAGCAGATAAGTTCTTCGCAATTACTTTTTCTGCAATCGTGACAGAAATATCTGCAACTTGTGCACGAGCTTCATCTAAGGCATCCGCTTTAGCCTGAGCAGCATCGGCCTTTGCCTTCTCATGAATCGAAGCCGCATTATCATTAGCTTCTGCAACAATCTGGGTGCTGGTTTTTTCAGCATTCGCTTTTGCATCAGTAAGAATTTGCGTTGCTTCTTGTCTTGAGTTCTTCAAGGCAGCTTCACGCTCATTAGCCAAAACTTCGGCCTTTTTGCGATTGTCTGCAGCTGAATCAAGATCATTGATTACCTTTTGGCGTCTTTTTTCCATCATGTCGGAAACAGGTCCCCATGCATAATGTTTAACCAAAATAAGTAAAATTGCGAAAACAATTAAATACCAGATAGTATTACCCAGATAAATATGACCTGTCGAGGCTGCAAATAAAATTTGAAATGTCATTTACTGCCCTTCTCTCTTTTATCTAAATTGTTTTAAATAAAAAAATTAAACGAAGAGAATCAGGAAAGCAACAACAATCGCCAAAATAGGAACGGCTTCAATCAGACCAACACCGATAAACATTGTTGATCTTAAGTTACCAGCACTTTCAGGTTGACGAGCCATGCTCTCAACTGTCTTAGTGATAACTTTACCATTACCCCAAGAAGCTGCCAATGCAGCAATACCAGCTACAATCGCTGCTGAGATATATTTAAAAGCTTGTGACATATTTAAACCTCCAATAAATTATTCTTTTGTAACTTTTTTCCCAACATAAACCATGGATAAAGTTACGAAAACATATGCCTGGATAGAGCCAATGAAGACAGAGAATCCTTGCCAGATCATAGCAAGCGGTGCTGCTAACACCAAAGTGATAACACCAAAGCTAGGAGCAAAGCTATTACCTATTAAAGTTAATAACACTTCGCCAGCATAGATATTACCATATAAACGCAAAGATAATGTCAAAAAGTTAGTAATTTCTTCAATCATATTGATCGGGAAAAGAAAACTAACAGGTTCGGCATAATTACGCCAGTAGCCACCAGTACCGAATTTCTGCATACCGAATGTGAATGAAAGAAGCAAGGTCATCATTGCAAACGACATTGTCGTTACCGGATCTGCTGTGGGAGATTTTACAAAAATGTTGTCTCCCGCTTTAACCTCTAAGAAGAGGCCCAACTGGTTCATAAACCAAATGTAAATAAAAAGGACAAAAGCATAAAGCGAAAGGTGCTTTCGTGCATCAACATCACTGACATTGTCTTTAACAATTCCATCAGTAAAGTCAATCAAATATTCCATGATATTTTGCTTTTTATTTGGTTTCATCTCAACTTTTCTTGATAACCAGATGCAGACAAATAATACTACAGCTGCCATTAAAGTTGAGCCAATGATCCCAGAAAGATCAAATGTCAAACCCAGAAATTTAAAAACAAATGATTGCTCCAATTCTTCGTGACCTCCCTTCTCGTGCCCATATTATCGAACACTCATACAATATTAACACCATTCAATAATTTTGTGAAAAATGTAAGCGTATTTTGCAATTAATTTACATAAAAAAGATTATTTGGTACCAAATAATCTATCGCCTGCATCTCCTAAACCAGGTGTAATATAGCCGTTTGGCAACAATTTTTCATCTTCGGCGGCAGCATAAATATCGACATCCGGATTCTCTTCTTGAATAGCTTTGACACCCTCAGGAGCGGCTACAAGAACAGCCAGCTTAATCACTTTAACGCCCCGCTTTTTAAGCGCACCAATTGCCATATTAGCGGAGCCGCCAGTAGCAAGCATTGGGTCAACCACAAGACATTCACGCTCTGCAACGTCTTTAGGCATTTTGCAGAAATATTCGTGAGGCATAAGAGTTTCTTCATCCCGATACATACCAATTACTCCTACCTTGGCTGACGGAATCATTTCCATAACACCATTAAGCATACCGATACCAGCACGTAAAATTGGCACAATAGTCAATTTCTTGCCGGCAATCTCTTTTTGGGTTGTCTTGCCAATTGGTGTTTCAATTTCAACATCTTTCAGCGGCAAATCTCTGGTAATCTCGTAAGTCATCAGTCCCCCGATTTCACCAACTATTCTCCGAAACTCGTTAGAACTTGTCTCCTTACGCCTGATAATTGTTAACTTGTGTTGAATTAACGGATGATTCAAAACCGTAAATTTGCCCATCTTTTTCCTCCTATAAACATAATTACGTTTACGTGTATTTTAATAAAAAAAGCAGAGGGTTTAAAGTCCCTTGCTACTAAAATTTTTACTCTTTGACATAATGATGACCAGCGGCAGCTTTATTAAGCCTATTCATATATGCCAAAGTACTCTCGCTGCCACTAAATCCCTGCACAAAAATTTGTTTGATCTCTGGTTTATCATCGAAGTAGCGTAAACCGCCAAATAAATTATGGTCGGCCTCTAACAAGTTTTTACCTAAATTAAATTTATTTGCGGCTGGCAGCTTAATTTTTTCAAGCACATCTGTTAATGCCATTACTCCTGTTGCATTGGTTAAATCAATGTTAGCAAAGTCTTCTGGATCATCAACCACGACTACGGGTGCACTCGGAGCATAATGACGGTATTTCATTCCTGGAGCTTTCGGAACATCTTTATCAGCAACTTTACCACTGTTAATTAAAACTTTTTCACCCAAAACCTGACTTAACTCTGCGGGAGTAACTGCACCAGGACGTAAAACAATGGGCGTAGCTATAGACAAGTCTATAATCGTTGATTCTAATCCAACTTCTGTAGGTCCACCATCAATAATTCCCGCAATTTTGCCCTTTAAATCATGATAAACATGCGCAGCTGTCGTTGGACTAGGCTTAGTCGAAGTGTTGGCGGAAGGTCCAACAATTGGGTAACCCAATTTACTGATCAACTGATGAGTTAAGTCATCATTAGGACAGCGAAAAGCCACAGTATCAAGACCACCAGTTACAGCTTTAGGCAGACTGCGAGGTTTAACATAAAGCAAAAGGGTTAAAGGACCTGGCCAAAATTTTTTAATTAACTTTTGAGCACGCTCTGGCACCTCTTTTGCATAATGAGACATCATTTGAGCATCAGAAACTGTTACGATTAACGGATTGTCACTAGGACGTCCCTTAGCCTTATAAACATTTTTTACAGCTTTTTCATTTGTGGCAATGGCACCCAAGCCATAGACTGTTTCTGTCGGAAAAGCAACCAATTCACCTTGAGCGAGTAATTTTACTGCATCATCTATTTGATCCTGTGAAAAAATTTTAGTTTCCATTATTTATTCCACTTTCCTTTAACCATGCGTGGCTTTCCAGCTAAATCATTTTTGAATTCAATGGTAAAATCCGGCAGCTCCCGTCCAAATAAATCTGCCAGCTGCTCTTTTTCACTGAAGCCAAATTCCAAGAAAAACTCTCCCCCGCTGTTTAAGTGATCACGCACTTGTTTGACAAACTTCTGGTAAAATTCTATACCATTTTTTCCACCAAAAAGTGCCTCCTGGGGTTCATTTTGCAATACGTTTTGGTCCATCACATCTTTTTCCGTTTCCTTTATATAGGGAGGATTTGAAATGATTTTATCGAACTTTTCCAGGCCAATTAAAATGTTTGCTTTTCTAACAGTAACATCAACTTTATGAATCAAAAAGTTTTCTTCACTAGTTCTTAATGCAGCATCAGTGATATCAGAAGCATATAAATCAAGATCGGTAATCTGCTTTTTAGCAGCTTCTTTAGCTAGAGCTACTGTAATGCAGCCGGAGCCTGTTCCTAAATCAAGCACTTTATCACCATTGGTCAGATTTGCTAAAGCCCATTCCACTAACTCTTCAGTTTCAAAACGGGGAATTAAAACTCCGCGCTGCACTAAAATTTTATAACCAAAAAACCAGGAGTAACCCAAAATATACTGAGGCGATATCCCTTTAGCCAGCTTGCGCACATCCTTTTGTGCTTGCTTAATTTGGTCTGGTGATAATTCCATGTCCTGTTTTAATTGAAACTCACTAGGACTCAGCTGCAGTCTTTCAGCTAGCAAAAAAGCGATATCTTCTGGTCTTTGTTCTGGTGCAGTTTCAGCAGCCCAAATTCTCAAGCTTTTTAAAGTGTCAATTTTAGACATTCTGTTCGGCCAGCTCCTCCAATTGCTTTGTTTGATTATATAAAATCAAAGCATCAATAATTTCATCAAGTTCCCCATTCATTACCCGGTCAAGCTTATTAAGAGTCAAACCGATACGATGGTCAGTTACCCGGTTTTGCGGGTAATTATAAGTTCTGATGCGCTCAGACCTGTCACCTGTACCAACAGCATTTTTTCTCTTAGCATCATACTTATCACGGTTTTGACTTTCGTAGTAGTCGTAAACACGGGATTTTAAAATCTGCATGGCTTTTTCCCGGTTTTGCTGTTGACTACGCTGATCCTGCATTGCCACTACAATACCAGTAGGTAAGTGCGTCATGCGCACAGCACTGGAGGTTTTGTTAATATGCTGGCCTCCAGCACCACTTGAGCGATAAACATCAACTCTAATGTCTTTGGGATCCAGATCAAGGTCAACTTGCTCATATTCAGGCATGACTGCCACTGTAGCAGTTGAGGTATGAACACGGCCTTGAGATTCAGTTACAGGAACGCGTTGCACGCGGTGCGCTCCGTTTTCATATTTAAGTTTTGAATAAACCTTGTTGCCAGTGATCATAATGGCAACTCGTTTATAGCCACCTACTTCAGTTGGCTCACTGTCGACGATAGAAACCTGCCAGTTTTGTCTTTCCGCGTATTTTTCATACATTCTGAGCAAGTCTCCGGCAAACAAGGAAGCTTCATCACCACCAGCTGCTCCTCTAATTTCCATAATAATGTCTTTATCATCATTAGGGTCTTTGGGCAACATTAATATTTTGATTTCATCTTCAAGTTTAGCAATATCCTGCTCTAATTCGTTATTTTCATCTTTGGCCATCTCAACCAAATCTGAATCACTCTCGTTTGCAATAATATCCTTATTGTCTGAAATTTCTTTTTTATCAGCCTTATATTTGCGATATTTTTCAACTACATCGCGTAAATCTGCTTCTTCCTTAGAAACTTCCATGTACCTTTTGGTATCATTGATAACTTCCGGGTCAGCCATCATTTCCTGTAATTCGTCATAATGAGCAACAAGACTTTCAAGCTGTGCCATAATTTTATCCATGTTGTTCTAATCCCTTCCTATCTTGTTTGATGCGGATGAAAATAATGAAACCGACAAACCGGGTAATAACTTTCATCCCCACCTATTTGAACCTGTTCACCCTCGTAAACTGGTTTACCATTGTGTATCCGTTGATTCATTGTAGCCTTTCTACCACAGTAGTGGCAAATTGTTTTGATCTCTTTTATTTTATCAGCAAAAATCAACAAATTCTTGGTTCCTTCAAATAAATTATTTTGAAAGTCGTTTTTTAAGCCGAAAGTCATGACAGGAATGCATAAATCATCAACAATTTTGGCACATTCTACCACATGATGACGTTCCAAAAACTGGGCTTCATCGACAAAAACGCAGGCGATCGCGCCATCACCTTGTGCTTTTTCCTGTTCGTTCAATTTTTTTATATAAGCAAAAATATCAAAATCATGGTCGATCGGAACTGCCTTTCGGTGGAGCCCAATTCTTGAAGCCACAGTGCCTACACCACTACGATTATCAATTTTACTGGTTAACAAAGCAATCTTGCGCCCCTGAGCCTCATAGTTATGAGCATCCTTCAGTATTTCTAAAGTTTTGCCGCTGCTCATCGTGCCGTACTCAAAAAATAATTGTGCCATTTTTGCTCCTTTGTTTCATTTAAATTCATCTAACTTATCTAGTATAATGTAAAAATAAAATATGTGTAGTTAAATGGTTATAAAAACTCGTTTTCGGTTTATGGCTATGCTATAGTTGATAATGATTTTAAAGCGAGGGAAAAATATGAGTTTTAAATCTGTAATAGCAAAAAGCGCGGGTAAATTAAGCTACTGGTTTTTACATAACGTTTTAAAAGGTGGTACTAGTTTTCCCGGCAAACTGGCAATGAATCTTGATCCGGAGATTTTAAAGACACTGGCTGACGGCTATGAAACGGTCATTGTTACAGGAACAAACGGTAAAACCATGACTACCGCATTGATTGTGGCGGCATTAAGAGAAAAATACGGTGACGTCTTAACCAATCCATCAGGTTCCAATATGCAACAAGGAATCGTGACGGCTTTTTTAGCCCATAAAAAGAAAAAATCTTCCAGACCGATTGCAGTGTTAGAGGTTGACGAAGCTAATGTCAAAATGGTAACGGAACTGCTTCATCCTAGTGTGTTTGTTCTTACCAACATCTTTCGCGACCAAATGGATCGCTACGGGGAAATCTACACCACTTACGAAAAAATTGTAGATGGCATTAAATTAGCACCTGAAGCTACTATTATAGCCAATGGTGATGCTAGCATCTTTTCTTCAGTCGACTTGCCTAATCCTAAAATTTTTTATGGCTTTAAACTGCCAAATGATAATCCGCAAAATGATACCAAGGCTCCAGTTAATACTGACGGCATCTTATGTCCTGATTGTGATCATATCTTACATTATCATGAAAGGATTTACGCCAATCTGGGAGATTTTTTCTGCCCCAACTGCAACTATCGCAGACCCGAGTTAACCTATTCTGTGAACAAAATTATTGAGCAGACGCCGAATAACCTTGAGTTTCAAATGGGCAGTAAAAACTATACTATCAACATTGGCGGAACTTACAATATTTATAATGCTCTAGCTGCCTATTCAGTGGCGCGTTATTTTGACCTCAGTGAAGAAGAAATTGCTCAGGCTTTTGCTAAAAACAAGCGGATTTTTGGCAGACAAGAATTAATTAAATATGAAGGAAAAGAAATTGACCTGATTTTAGTTAAAAATCCGGTGGGATTAGATGAAGTGCTGCACATGCTTAACACTGAAAAAGATGATTATTCCTTAGTTACATTGCTTAATGCCAACCACGCTGACGGCATCGACACTTCCTGGATTTGGGATGGTCAGTTTGAAGACTTGAATCGCGATCAAATTAAAAAAATCCTGGTTGGTGGAGAGCGCTGGCATGACATGGGCTTTCGCCTGGAAGTTGCCGGCTTTGATCCGGGGAAAATGGTTACCTGCACTGACAATGAGGAAGTAATTGCCAATATTGCTAATCTGCCTACTAAAAAAGTTTACATTTTATCTACCTATACTGCTATGCTCTCTTTACGTAAGACTATGGCTGAAAAGAAGATAATTAAGGCTGGGATGTAAAAGTAATAATTTCAATAAAACCTGTAAAATGCTTCATTGATGTGAACCCTAAAATTAGGACACTTTATTAGCTCAACTAAGGACTAACCTCCGATATTCAATCGGAGGTTAGTCCTTTTAGTTTGTTTTTGAACTTAAAACCAATGTATTTATACCTAGGTGAGTATTGGGATACAACGATATAGATCCCGATAGCTCCCACTTGCAGAGTTAAATCTTTTCCAGCATATTTTTTACATTTGGCTAAAACACCATGAAAATTATATTTTAAGCATTAAAACATCTTTAATTTGCTGTAAATAAGATTGGGGAATATCATTTACGGTATTAACAATGTACGATAAAATTAAAGTATACTTGATTAGAAATTGATTATAAATTTAGAAACTGTCCTTAATTTTCTGCTATCAGGTATTTCTGTCCACCACGCCAGAGACACCAAACCTACGGCAATATCGCTTCAGGAGGAAGTAATGGTTAAATTTAAGAAAACCCTTTCGATTGGCACCACTGTTTTAGCGGCACTGACAATTGCAGGTTGTTCTAACAATAAGACTAGTAAAGAAAGTCCTAATAAATCTGTTAAAACCACTCATCAACAAAAGAAACCAGAACCTAAAGTGGCAGACTATCCCAATATTAAAGCTGCGGAAGCTGCCCTCAGTAAAGGTAAAAATTTAAAAGGTAAGACCGTACAATTTAAAATTAAGAAATTCGAACCTCAAAGTTCTTTCGGTTACAACATGGAAACCGGTAAACATCTTAATTTCGTTAGTCCAGAAAACCCCAACGCTAAAAAAGGAGATACTGTTTTCCTAAAAATCAAAAAAGTGAAATCGGTACTTGGCTCCTTTATCATCACCTATTCTGATCTATCTAAAGTCAATTAATGATTACAATAAGGGGCATTAATATAGCAAATCTATTTCGTAAAGTATCAAAAAATTTTTAACGACCCAACACATATAGTTTTAAATATAGGAGGAAGTAATGAAAAAGCATACGAATGTATTGTCAGTAGCTCCTATTTGTTTAGTAGCCTTATCCTTAGTTGGTTGTTCTAAGAATAGCAGTAGTAATAAGTCTGATAGCAATAAGCCGAAAAGCAGCCAAAAAGTAAAGAAAACGAATACTTAAAAAACATCTTTTAGAAAATCTTTTAACAAAATTCAAGTCGGTGACATCATGCAACAAGGTAATGGCGGGAGCACTCTTAAAGATGTGAAAAACATTTTGGGTCAGCCAAATTCGATTTCATCAACTGAGGTCAAAGGCTTTAAGGTAAAATCATATTCATGGACTAAATATGGGACTACAATAATGGTTCAATTTAGTCATAAAAAGGCTATTACCAAAACGGTATCAGGCTTTAAATGGAGCTGAAACAGCACTAAGCTAACGCTTAAAGCATTTAACTCAATAAAAACAGGTAGTTCTTACAGTACACTTGTCAACACTTATGGTGAACCCGACGGATTGAACGAAAATGTCGTTTTAGGAAAGAAAAATGTAACTGCGGTTTACTTCACTGGAATTAAAGGAAAAAATGCAGGAGCAAATGCCAGTTTCATATTTGCCGATGATAAACTAGTGTCTAAAACAGAAACTAATTTAAAATAAAGTAGTTTCTGTTAGAAGAGAAATAAAACTACAAAAGTTGTCTAGCTTTTGAGTCTCAGTACATATGGTTTGTATGGATCGTAGTAAAAAGTTTGAAAATAATGGTAAATGAAATGTCAAATGTCCATCAAAATAGCGATACTTGACCTACAGCAAATTTATATAAACATTAAATTTGAGTAAAAATGGTTCAAGATATATAACTTTTTCTTTTATAGGTAATATGTAAAAAAACACAAGATGTTGTGTAGTCTTCTCTATTTTTAGTGATTTTTGAAGAAAAACTACCAAATATTGTATATTTACTATAAAAATAAATTTGCTATAATACGAATATGGATCAAGTTCGAAGGGCCCGAGGAGTAGGTGTCGAACTAACAATGCCTCATGTTCTGTATTATTACGGATATGGGGCTTTTTGTTTTACCTAAATAATTTTTAAGGAATACAAATGTCAGTAAATGATTTTATTAATAAAAAACCGTTTAAAAGTCATAATCAACAAATGAAAATTCTTCGCGAAAGAGGTCTTACGGTAAAGTCTAGTGATAAACGTGCTTTAGAAGAACATGGTTACTATTCAATAGTTAATGGATACAAGCAATTATTCTTACAGAGGGATTCCAATGGTACCCCTGTATCACCAGAAAAATATTTAAAGAATGCTAGTTTTAAAGAAATAAAGAGTTTATACGATTTTGACAAGAACTTGCGCAGAATTCTATATACACCATTAATGGAATATGAAAGCAATTTAGGCTCCGAAATATCTTATAGGTTTTCTGAAGAATACAAAGAACCCCATTCCTATCTAGCAATAGACAATTATTCAAACGATAAAGAAAAAATAGTTTCTATAGTAAAAACGATAAGCAATTTGTCTAATGAAATTAAAAGAAACGCCAATAAGAAGAATGCTATCAGTCATTATGTCAATGAGCATAAGCATGTACCTCTTTGGGTTCTTGTAAACTATTTAACTTTTGGAGAATTAAATTATTTTTACAGTGTTTGTACAGATAAAATCAAAAGAGTTATAGCTAGCGACTTTTCACTAAAATATAAACGCAACTATAAAACTAAAATTAAAATTCAACCCCAATCTATTGAAACTTTAAATATTTTAGTAAATTATTTTAGAAATTCTGTAGCCCATGATGAAATCACCTATAACAAATTAGTTTTAAAAACTAAAAAATTTAGATTGATAAAGCAGGATTTAAAACTCAATAATTTTATTGTTAACAGTCAAAGCGGTGTCTTCGAATTAATAGTTGCCCTAAAATTAGTTTTAAGTAAAAAAGAATACTACGATTTTGTCAAACAACTTTATAAATTATTTGACAAATATGAGCCATGTTTTCAATCTGTAAGTTTTGCTGCAATCCTACACGATATGCATTTTCCAAAAAACTATCGTGCAATCCTGAAGGTAAAGTGAATAATACAAAAAGCGGTTAAGAACTCGCTGGAAACCAAATCTAAAGTTAAATTATGATAAGCAGTAGCGAAGCAACTAATTTACCCTATTTAGCTAGAAATCAAAGGCGAAATAAATATGTTAGCAAAAATCATGGTAAATCATGATCTGCTAGAATTAATTGTCTAGACGCTAATGGTCGGCTTTACTAAATTGGAAACAATGCTTTTAATATACCAAGGCTGAATCTGAACAATATTCTATGGAACAAAAATACTAACATACCCAAGAGTAGATGTTGAGAGAAACCCAGTTTTCGTCGATTATTTCTATGAATAGTGAATCACCTAAAAACATATTGGATATAAAACACTAAAACACCATGAGATAAGGAAAAACGCTAGATGACCAATTCATCTAGCGTTTTGTAACAATTCTGATGGCAAATGATGGGCAAATTTGTTTTTTAGCTCTCATAAGCCTTGCCGTTGAGCTATTTTTATTGGGATATCCGGGCTCGAACCGAAACATGCAGGAACCAGAAACCTGTGCCTTACCATTTGGCTATATCCCAGTGTTAAATCACCCGCACGAGAATTGAACTCGTAACTCCACCTTGAGAGGGTGGCGTCTTAACCATTTGACCAGCGGGCAAAATCAACAGTAATTATTATGCTTGAAGATACACGCAATGTCAAGTAGTTTTCACGCTTTAGCGGTAAAAATTATCGAACTATTTTTTTGGCAAACGCATCATCATTTTCAGTTGACTACCAGTAGCCACAAATTCTCAAAATTAATTTGAGAATTGTATATAATAGAGTAAGATACTTTTACTAAAGGATAGTTTTTATGATTGACTACTCAAACACCCAGAACTTAATCGAATCAATGGTCACGGAGCGCATTGTACCGGGTGTGAATTATGCTTTTATTAAAGATGAACAGGTTTTTACTTCAACCGTTGGCTTTGCGAGTACTTACCCCAAGGTGACGCAACTGAGTCCGTTTGCCATTTATGATTTAGCCAGTCTGACCAAAGTGATTATCACTGAAAATATTTTGCTTAAATTATATCAAAATGGACAGCTCAATTTTACTGAACCACTGCATGACTTTATTCCTGAATTTAAAGATGAACGCGTACGTCTTTTTCATTTGCTAACTCACACTAGTGGAATAAGGGGCTGGATAAAAAATAGGGATCAATTATCTCGCGAGGAATTAATCGATGCTATCATCCACTTGCCTGTAACAGAAGAATTTGAACATAAAATGCGTTACGCAGATACCAATTTTATTCTTTTAGGTTTAGTTATCAAAAAAATATTTGGTAAACCAGTTCAAGAAGTTGGTCAGAACATAATAATTGAGCCCGCTGGACTCAAAAATACGACTTTTACTCCCGAAAAAGACTTATGTGTTCCCACTGCAGTTTATCAAGGAAGAGTTTTACAAGGAATTCCTCATGATCCCAAAGCACGCCAATTAGGAAGTGATTGTGGCTCAGCCGGTCTGTTCTCTTCTATGAACGATTTGGTTAAATTAAGTAAGGGGTACTTGGGCTTGGATAAAAGTATATTGCCTTATAGTCAAAACTTAGTCGCAAAGCTATTCGAAAATAAAAATCCCCAAGGCTTAAAGCCTCGTTCATGGGGTTGGGATCTACGCTTTGATCCAGAGTTGCACTATCCCTTAATTCTTCATACGGGATTTACTGGAGTTCTGATGCTTCTCGATAGAGTTAAAAAATCTGGCTTAATTCTTTTGACCAATCGCATACACCCTACCGGCCATAATCAAGTCTTCTTAACAATGAGAGAAAGAATCATTCAAAGCTTTTTAAAAGAAAACGACCATTAAAAAAGCAGCTTCATATAGAAGCTGTTTTTTAACACTTTTTACGATTAGGCCAAAAATGATAAACCAGATCTACCACTGCTTGAGCAAGCATGCCACCAGCCATCCAGTACATTCCCATCATCATATTGCCTGTAAAGGTAAAGTAAGCAGTAATAGCGTATACTACTACCCACAAAACTTTAAAAAATAAGTTATCACACATCATTTGTAAAAAACTCCCTTCAATTTACTTAGAATTATACCGTTTTTAACGTAAAAAAAGGGGGGTTATTTCAAGTTATTTAATCACATTAAAGCTCAAGTTTCATTATGATCTGCCATAATTGTTATTAATTCAAAATGTTTACATTCGTAAGCATTAATGAACTTTTTTCAAAAAATTTTTTGATAAAAAGCTTTTCGATCATTTTTGTGAGTTATGTAATTTAATTGGTTTTTTAACTATCAAAAAGGACTTTAAAATTACAATTCTAAAGTCCTTTTATTTGTTATTCAAAATAATTAGAAATTGTAATCAATGCACATGATTGTGGCATTAGTTCCAAGTTAATCTTGCCATCTTGCATTTTTAGGCTTTCCGCTTTTAATTGTGAAGCAGCACGCAATTCTTTAACTTGCTCATTGTTAACATAGGTTGGTTCTCCCATCTTCTGCCACAATTTCTTTGGATTAGCATGGTTTTCATCAATTCTGTTAATTTCACAAGTACCACTAATTGTTTTGTCCAGATTTATTTCCAATTGTTCTGTTTTTATTGGCTCTTTTGGCACATTATGATTATATGCGACGATTTGCAAATCTTTACCTTTTTGAACAGCTAAAATTTCTGCAGTAGCATTATTATTATCTTCAACTTTTATTCTTTGATTACCGAGATTATGGAATATTTCAAATAATCTATAAACTGGTTTTTCAATGCCATCCACTGTTTGCAAACCAAAGCCACCGTGAAAGACTCCTGGTTTTTGGGATTCTTCTTCAAAAATGTCTGAAAATGCCCAATAATCATAACCTTCAACTAGTCCATCATTATCAGCCAGAGTTTTGGCAACCATTGCTGCTCCATAAGGAGTATCATGAGCGGAGTCTCCAACCATCGCTGAAACGCTCCACTCCGTATAAAATAGTGGGTAGTTTTGAGCTTCTTCTCTTGTCTTCGAAGTCATAACTTTAAGTATTCCTCGAGGATAATCTTGTGGAACTCCATTAGTCTTTTTAAAGAATTCGTCAATATCCATGCCACTTTCCCACAACGGATCATCTGTTGGATAATGATGTGTTGAAATAAAGTCCAGCGGTAAATTATTTTTCTGACAAAAGTCTATCATATCTGGTATCCAGGAATTGTAAGATGTAGCTGGACCACCAAAGCGGAGCTTTTCATCAATCTTCTTAGCAGTTCTTACTGTTATTTCATACAAGTGGAAGTAATCTTCTTTGGTACCTGAGAAAAAGCGCGATAAATTTGGCTCATTCCAAACTTCAAAATACCATGATTCTACTTCATCTTTACCATAGCGGTTAATAATATGCTTGATAAATTTAGAAATTAGTTCTTCCCATGCCTTATCGGATTTAGGCATGGAATTATTACCACCATAAGGAAAAATTTGATTTTTTTGTGAAGCTAAACAACTTGGCATAAAGCTTAATTCTACAAAAGGTTTCATTCCTATTTTTAGTAAAAAATCATATATTTTATCGATATTAACAAAATTATAGGTGATGCCTTGTGATTTGCCCGTAAAATCAAAGTTTTCAATGCAAACACTCATCTCATCGTCAAATAAGCCATGAAAACGGACAAATTTGATACCCATATCCTGGTGTACTTTTGTTAATTGCTCTTGATAATCTGCTCTCAAAGCAGTATAAGCATGACTACTACCAACACACATTTCCCAATAGTGTGGAAACGATGTTTTTTTACTTGAATTTATTTTAAAATCTAACATTCTAATTTTTTCCTTTCATTTTTTCAAAATCACTGACTGCAGGCAGTTTAAGAGCAAAATTGTTTTCTAACCACTTGGCACATAAATTGGTCCATTGATTAACAACGGGAGAAATTTGAGCTTTAGAACCAGCAGCAGCTTGTGAAGCTAAGCTTAGACCATGAGTACCTTGGTCAAAAATATGAATTTCATACGAAATATTATTTTGGGCTAAAACGGAAGCCAGTTCCAATGAGTGAAGCGGATTAACCAAGGGGTCAGTTGCAGTTGTCCATATGAAAAATGGCGGTGTATCACTATCAACATGATCAACTGGGCTAAGTTTGGTTTCAAGCTCTCTATCTGGAACTTCTGTACCACATGTAACAATGTTTGAAGCTGTCATAAAGTGGTAGTCCATAGGATTATTTTTCCTCTTTTCAAGATCGGCATCTAAAAGATGATAATCAGTGATGGCATAACCAAGAATAGCAAAGGCTGGCCGTAAATCATTTTTGTCTACGCCTAAATAATCTGTTACAACCGGCTCATTAAATTCTGTGGAATAAAGAGCGGCAACATGTCCGCCAGCTGAAAAGCCACATACTCCAATGCTTTCAGTATCAATGTGCCATTTTGAAGCATTTTTTCTGATTAATAACATGGCCTGACCAAGTTCTCTTATCTGTTTAGGATAAATCGTATTTTCCTTCTTGGGCAAAGTCTTTAACAAATCTGACATTTCTAATGTATCTGAGAAGTATGTAGTATATCTTAAAACAAAAGCGTGATAGCCAAGCGAAGCAAAATACATGGCAATTGGTTCAGCTTCGCGGTCCGAGCAAGTGAAGAAGCCTCCACCAGGGCAAATTATGACTGCTGGTCTATTCTTGCCATTCAAAGCTTCTATTGAGTCGTCCAAAACATAGGTTGTCAGCGATGCAGATTGATTTTCTTTACCTAAAAATATTTTTTTGATTTTCATTTTAATCTTCTCTTTTTTCATTATTTTGTTTTTCTACTCGGCTACCGAATCTGGTGATAAACAAGACACCTGCAGTTACAACTGAGACAGCTATGCCAGCCATAAATGAATCGTGTCCTGGTGCAATCTTTACGGCTGCTAGTAACATTGGCACAATCATGCCAGCTACGGAACCAATTAAAGTATTAATTGAAACTGCTAATGGAAACTGCTTTTGATCAGTTAAAATTGACATTTCATAAGGGGCTGTGGCATTAACTAACACGATGCCCATACCTGAAAAAGCGTTGCCAATGATGTGCAAAACAACATTAGACGAGAACACGATGCAGATAAAAGATAAAGCAAATGCGATAAAGCCCCAGGCAATAGTATCTTTTTTGGTGAATTTTCTAATATAAGTTAAAAATGCGGCAGTTAAGATGCCACCAATATTACCTAGCGCCGTGACCATCGCTACATAAGCAGTTCCCTTGTTTTGAGTTGCCAAAACAATAGACTGATTAGATAAAAAAGTCATCATTGCCAGTGAAAGCATAAAATTAATCAAATACAAAATGTAAACATAGCCGTTAAAGTGCTTTAATAAAGTCCAAAAGCCAAGTTTTTTACTGTCTTTATTGTTTTTATTATCATTCGAGAGTCTTTGGTCTTGGGGAATTAACACTAGGGCCAAAGCAAAAACTACTAAACCTAGACCATAAATCCAGAATAAATTGCGCCAGTTGCTATTACCCAAAATGCCACCCAAGGCGGTAAAAATCATCATACCAACGTTAGTAACACCGGTAGCCCAACCCATGGTAGCGGCGCGAGCTTCACCTTCAAAATTTTCTTGCAATAAAACCGGAACAACATTGGTAATGGTGCCAGTACCAAAGCCGACCAATACCATGCAGGCTAAAATCAAGTTAAGACTGTTACTGTAGATTGCCGGTATTAGACCACCAATTGCCACAAATAAAATCGCCATTAAGCCCAAATTCTTCCTAGTCATTTTAAAAGTTAAATATGCAAAAAATATTGTAGAGATAATTTGACCAAGTTGTGGTATAGAACCTAGCAGCTGGACTTTAGAAATTGGTTCTTTAGGAAAGGATCGTGCTATTGCCACAATCGCTGAAGTAACGGCAGTTCCCAACATCAAGAGTAAGTTCATACTCAAAATACCTATTGCCTTCGAAATTTGTTTTTTAGTCATAAAAAGTCACCTTCGTTTCTTAGTCAAAATCCACATTAAGTTTAGGCAAAACACTTTCTTCGTGTTTTACAATTACAACTGCTTTACCAGAAAAAAGCTTAATTTTACTTAAAGAATATTTGCTGATATCAGAAGGATCGCCATTAGTCAATCCGATAATCTGACCATTATTTGCTTTAATTTGCAACGAACTATTATCATCAGGCACAAAGTTATTTTGTCCATCAATTGCCTTTAACTCAAATAAAGTAAAGTTTTTGCCCTGGTACAAAATAGCAGTATTTACTTTAGTTATTTTGCCACTGGTTTCCTTTTTATCTTCTAGCACAACTTTATCTTTCACGTATCCTTTAGCTAAAAGTTCTCCTGGTTCATATTTAACCTGCCAATTACATTCATAGTTTTTAACTGCTTTTTTGCCTAAACTTTTATGATTGACAAATAATTCCACCTCATCCAAGTTTGAAAAGACTCTGACCTTAGTTTGACCATTTTCAATTGTTAAATCAGTTTTATTCCAAGAAGGCATGAGATGAAGTACCGGCTGATCTTGCCACTGAGCCTGATAATAGTAGAAATAGTCCTTAGGCAAGCCACCTAAATCCATAATCCCAAACTGAGAACTAATACCAGGCCAGCCAAATGGTGATGGTTCACCATAATAATCAAAAGCAGTCCATAAAAATACACCACCCATATATTTATGTTCATGTAGGTAAGACATCACAGTTTCAGGGCGTGCAGTCCCTCCTACTCCCGGATCTTCCGGCTTCCTTTTCCCTGGTAAAACCATTGAAAATAAAGAGCCAAAATTATTAGTATGACAGTTTTCAGCGTCATCTTTGTAAATACCACGTGTTGAAAAATATGATGCATTTTCTGTGCACATCATTGGTAGGGTCGGATGACTTTTATGAATGAATTCTGCTCCTTCACCCATTACACCTGCTTCAGGATAATTGACTCCCAGAATATCAAAGTACTTGATATAATCGTCATTTACTTTACCTTCAGGATTTAACAATTCAGCAGAAATTAATAATGTATCAGGAGATAAATTACGGATAATTCCTGTAATCTTTTTTACTGAACGACAACCATATTCTGTATTGCCGATAATCTCTTCATTGGCAATTGACCAAAATGCGATACACACATGGGACCGACTCTTCTTTATCATTTTAGTCAAATTTCTTAATCGCCACGGTGTAGCCTCTAAAAGACGGTTTTCATCAATTAAAATCAATCCCAAACGATCACAAGCGTTTAATAGCTCTTTTGAAGCAAAGTGGTGTGAACTTCTAAGTGCATTAACGCCCATTTCCTTTAGCCTTTTGACTTTAAAATCAATAATATCTTGGTTCAAAGCAACGCCAACTCCACCAAAATCCTGATGCTCACATACACCCTTCAACAGATAAAGCTTGCCATTTAAATGAAAACCATTAACATCATAGCTGACTGTTTTAATACCAAAAGTTTGTTCTACCGAATCATTTTCAATTTCCAATCTTGCTTGGTATAAATTAGGATGCTCAGGCGACCATAATTTTGGTTCTTTTATCTCAAATGATTTATTAAACCGTCTAACCGACTGAGACTGTATCATCACAGCCGCAAAATCAACTTGATTCGTTTGATTAATTGTGAGTTTTGGCGTGACAGAAACAGGGTGATTCAAATCATTTTTGACAGCAAAGCTGACCAACATTTTGGCATTTTGAGCATTTATTTCCGTTGTCCTAAAGTAGAACTCATCGCTTTCTAAATGGACTAAATCTCTGACTTCAAGCCAAACATTCTTATAAATTCCGGCTCCTTCATACCACCACCCTTCTGAGCCAGTTGTTGTATCGGTGCGCACAAGAATAACATTGTTCCCATCGCTAGCGAATCTAATTATTGACGAAATGTCATAGTCTATATCTACATAGCCACTGTCATTGTGTCCCAAATAACAACCATTAAACCAAATGTCACTTGACCCCATAATGCCATCAAAATGTAACAGATACTCTTTATCTTCCGGTGAAGTTGTTGAAAGTTTAAAAGTTTTGCGGTAATAGGCTATTCCGTCAAGCTTAGAGCCCGTCATCAATGTATTTGAATCATTTCGATACGCCTCACGTCTCTTCCAATCATCAGGTATGTTTATTGATTGCCAATTTTTATCTAGAGAGTGAACAAAATCTGTACCTGCTAAATTTTGTAAGCCCTTATTGGCATCACCATTAGATATTAAATTCAGGAAATGGACACCGCCTGGACCAACAGGCAAAATATTGCCAGTTTCATTTTCAAGCGGAGCGGTTAACCCACCAAAAGCATAAGATTTTTTTGCTAATAATTTTGGCTCTTGGATTTCACCAAAGTGAAATTTCCAGTTATAATTTAAAGAAATAGATTCGTTCATATTTGCCTCCATTTTTACTTTCCAATGCAATTATAAGCGCTTTCATAGACTAACCAGATATACTTTTTAGTGCTAAATTTAACAAAATTAGTGTTAGGAGAAAAAGTGAATCGTCGAATTTATATGTCTTACAAGGCAATTCAAAAGTACTTGTCATTTTGTTTTTTTAAAAGACATCAAAAAATTTCTTTACTGGATGCAATTTTGCATTTATATCAAAAAAGTAATTATTCGTATGAATTGCCTAAAACTCCAAATTCTTTAAACAAGTCTCATGATATTTTTTCACTCTATCAATGTTTGCAAAATTTACATGTTGACGTAACAGCCATTATCCAAAAACCCCAACAGCTATATAAAAACGTGTCAGAGTCTTATTTCATGTTTGAAGAAAAAGATGCCAAAATTTTACTGCAGTTTCAAAATGAATTAGTTCATTATCATAAACACGACTATTTTGAAATAGACTTAGTATTAGACGGAGAAACTAAGTTTTTTACCGATAATTCAGTCTCTACC
This sequence comes from Lactobacillus sp. ESL0260, assembly GCF_003692935.1. NCBI lineage: Bacteria > Bacillati > Bacillota > Bacilli > Lactobacillales > Lactobacillaceae > Lactobacillus > Lactobacillus sp. ESL0260. The sequence goes on along the minus strand of NZ_REHO01000010.1, from coordinate 46,886 downwards.
TTACACAAAGGTGACCTAGTAATAATTTCACCTGGTACTTCTCATAAAATAGAAGTCATTGAGAGTAGTATCGTTATCTGTATTGTGATGAAGAAAAGTACTTTTGATAATTCTTTTTTTAACTTAATAAAAGCTGATAACATACTGGCTGATTTTTTTAACAAATGTCTCTATAGTTCTACCGAAAACTATTTAACATTTAACGTTCAAATCACAGAGAAACTTTTAGAAATAATCAAAAATATATTCATTGAATCCTATTCTTCCTTACCACAATCAAACGCGATTTGTTGTGACTATATTTCTATTTTATTATCCTATGCTCTACGCGGTTTAAGCGAATCAAATAATTTTAAAACTTACGATAATAATCTGACCAATAGATTTGCCAAAATCATTAATACTATTAAAGTTAACTGTGATACTGCTAAGTTAAAAGATTTGGCTGGGCAATATAATTATGATAAAGCGTATTTGGGAAAGTTGATTTCTAAAAAGACAGGACATTCTTTTAACTATTTACGCAACTACTATCGCATACAAAAAAGCTGCAATTTACTGAAATATACGGATGACAGTATCAATAGCATCAGCGAACAAGTTGGCTACAGTTCAGTCAACAGCTTTGAAAGAAGTTTTCAAACTATACTCCACCTCACACCCAGCGCATATCGCAAAAAATCTGAATAGTTTTAATATGTGATACTCAAGTTGTAATCAAGTTTTTCGCAATTAATTTATGATACAAAAACCAACCTCGACATAAAGTTCAAAGTTGGTTTTAAGTTATTTCAAGTATTTAATTTTCATGCTAGTCTACTCTTGACCAAAATAATTTGAAATAGTGATCAGCGCACATGATTGCGGTATTAACTCCAAATTTATCTTACCCTTTTTTATTGCCAATTGTTCTAAGACAAGTTGAGAAGCAGAACGCAATTTTGCTAGTTGTTCTTTGTCAACATAAGTTGGTTCTCCCATCTCCTGCCACAATTTCTTAGGGTTAGCATGATTTTTATCAATTCTTTTAATTTCACAGTTTCCATTAAACTCGTGGTCAAGATCAATAGTTAATTGTTCCGTTTTAATTTTGCAACTCGGTACGTTATGGTTGTAGGCAACTATTTGTAAATCTTTACCTTTTTGAACAGCTAAAATTTCTGCAGTACTATTATTGTTATCTTCAACTTTAATTCGTTGATTACCAAGATTATGGAAAAACTCAAACAAGCGATAAACTGGTTTTTCAATGCCGTCCACTGTTTGCAGACCAAAGCCGCCGTGAAATACACCTGGTTTTTGGGATTCTTCTTCAAAAATGTCAGAGAAAGTCCAGTATGAATAACAATCCACCAAACCGTCATTATCTGCCAAAGTTTTGGCAACCATTGCTGCTGCATATGGTTCATCATGAATAGCATCACCTAGCATAGCTGAAACGTTCCATTCAGTATAAAACAATGGGTATTCAGCTGCTTCTTTCCTAGTTTTACTAGTCATTTCTTTGAGGATGCCACGGTGATAATCAGTTTGTTTTCCTTTAGTTTTCTTGAAAAATTCTTCAATATCCATGCCACTCTTCCATAATGGATCGTCAGTAGGATAATGATGAGTTGAAATAAAATCTAAAGGCAAATTATTTTGTTGGCAAAAGTTTACCATGTCTGGAATCCAAGAATTATAAGATGTGGCAGGTCCACCAAAACGTAATTTCTGATCAATTTTCTTAGCTGTTTTTACAGTGATTTCATACAAGTGAAAATAATCATCCTGTGTACCAGAGAAAAATAGTGGCAAATTTGGCTCATTCCAAACTTCAAAATACCATGATTCTACTTCATCTTTACCATAGCGGTTAATAATATGCTTGATAAATTTAGTAATTAGATTCTCCCATGCCTTATCGGATTTAGGCATGGAATTATTGCCGCCATAAGGAAAAATTTTATTCTTTTTTGAAGCTAAACAACTTGGCATGAAACCTAATTCAATAAAAGGCTTCATCCCTATTTTTAGTAAAAAATCATATATTTTATCGATATTAACAAAATTATAGGTGATGCCTTGTGATTTGCCCGTAAAATCAAAGTTCTCAATGCAGACACTCATTTCATCATCGAACAAACCATGAAAACGAACATATTTTATTCCTAGTTCATCATGTGCTTTTGTTAATTGCTCTTGATAGTCAGCTCTCAAAGCAGTATAAGCGTGACTGCTACCAACACACATTTCCCAATAGTGTGGAAACGGTGTTTTTATACTTGAATTTACTTTAAAATCTAGCATTCTAATTTTTTCCTTCTCCTTTCATTTTTTCAAAATCACTGACTGCAGGCAGTTTAAGAGCAAAATTATTTTCTAACCACTTGGCACATAAATTGGTCCACTGATTAACAACAGGAGAAATTTGAGCTTTAGAACCAGCAGCAGCTTGTGAAGCCAAACTTAGACCATGGGTACCTCGATCAAAAACATGAATTTCATACGAGATATTATTTTGGGCTAAAACAGAAGCCAGTTCCAGTGAGTGAAGCGGATTAACCAAAGGGTCTGTTGCAGTAGTCCATATGAAGAATGGTGGTGTATCATTGTCTACATGATCTACAGCACTCATTTTTGTTTCGAAGTTTTTATCCGGCCTCTCTGTACCACATGTGGCAACATTTGAAGCTTTCATAAAGTGGTAATCCATAGGATTATTCTTTTTCTTTTCAAGATCGGCATCTAAAAGATGATAATCAGTGATGGCATAACCAAGAATGGCAAAAGCTGGCCGTAAATCATTTTTGTCTACGCCTAAATAATCTGTAAGAACTGGTTCATTAAATTCTGTGGAATAAAGAGCGGCAACATGTCCGCCAGCTGAAAAACCGCATACACCAATTCTTTCGGTATCAACGTGCCACTTTGAAGCATTTTTTCTGATTAATAACATGGCCTGACCAAGTTCTCTTATCTGTTTAGGATAAATCTTTTTCTCCTTCTTGGGTAAGGGCTTAGACAAGTCTGGCATTTCTAATGTACGTGTGTAGTATGTAGTATATCTTAAAACAAAAGCATGATAGCCAATAGAGGCAAAATATAGAGCTACGGGTTCAGCTTCACGGTCCGAGCAACTGAAGTAGCCTCCACCAGGGCAAATTATGACTGCTGGTCTAGCTTCACCTTTTAAAGTTTCTGTTGAATCATCCAAAACATACGTTGTAAGCGTTGCAGATTCGCTTTCTTTATCTAAATAGATTTTTTGGATGTCCATTTTAATTTTCCCCTTTAACTTTATTCTGTTGTTTTTCTACACGACTACCGAATCTAGTAATAAACAACACAATAGCTGTAGCAATTGAGATAACGATTCCTGCTATAAATGAATCACGTCCCGGTGCAATCTTTACGGCTGCTAGTAACATTGGTACAATCATTCCAGCTACGGAACCAAGTAAGGTATTGATTGAAACTGCTAGTGGAAATTGTTTTTGATCAGTTAAGATTGACATTTCATATGGGGCAGTAGCACCAACTAATACAATCCCCATACCTGAAAAGGCATTACCAATGATGTGTAAAACAACGTTAGACGAGAACATGATACAGATGAAAGATAGAGCAAATGCGATAAAACCATAAGCAATAGTATCGCTTTTAGTAAATTTTCTAATATAAGTTAAAAACGCTGCAGTAATAATTCCTCCTATGTTTCCTAAGGAAGTTACCATAGCAACATAAGCTGTACCTTTATTTTGTGCTGCCAGGACAATAGACTGATTAGATAGAAAGGTCATCATTGCTAGTGAAAGCATAAAATTAATTAAATATAAAACATACACAGAGCCTTTAAGGTGCTTTAATAAGGACCAAAAACCGACCTTTTGACCATTTCTACTATTTTTATTGCTGTTAGTGAGCTTTTGATCTTGCGGAATTAAAAACAGCGCCAAAGCAAAAACTACTAAACCTAGACCATAGATCCAGAATAAGTTGCGCCAGTTGCTTCCACCGAGAACCCCGCCTAGGGCGGTAAAAATCATCATACCAACATTGGTAACTCCGGAACCCCAACCCATTGCAGTGGCACGGGCTTCACCTTCAAAATTTTCTTGTAATAAAACTGGAACAACGTTAGTAATGGTACCAGTACCAAATCCAACCAGGACCATGCAAGCCAAAATCAAGTTAAGACTATTACTGTAGATTGCTGGTATCAGACCACCAATTGCCACAAATAAAATGGCCATTAAGCCCAGATTTTTTCTGGTCATTTTAAAGGTTAAATAAGCAAAAAGAGCAGTTGCTATAATTCCTCCAAGATTTGAAATGGATCCTAATAATTGTACTTTAGAAATAGGTTCGTTCGGAAATGATCTTGCTATTGCTGCTATCGCTGAAGTAACAGCAGTACTCAACATTAAAAGCAGATTCATACTCAAAATACCTATTACTTTAAAAATTTGTTTTTTAGTCATTTTCTTCTCCTCCTATGGATTCGCTTTCATTCTTCAGCTTAAAGTATATTAGTGAATTTTTGCGATAACCATAGTCAAAAAACAGGGAAATTATATTCATTTCCCAGTTTTTTTTAAAAAAAAGAAATAAAAAATCCGACAAAACAGCCCTATAAAAAGCCATTTTAGCGGATTTTTAGTCTGATTTAAACTCACTTCAGTTAGTAATTGCAAATCATAACTTTTACAATAATTTACTAGCTATTTTTCTGCCGATACTCTGCTGGCGAAATTCCAAAATATTTTTTAAAAATTTTATAAAAATAAGATGGGTTTTCGTAACCAACTTTATTAGCAATACGATCAATTGGGGCAACTGTATATGATAAATATTCTGCTGCCACATTAACTCTTTGTAAATGAACGAGTTGGATAAAGGTCTTCCCTGTGTGCTTTTTTAAAAAGTCGGACAAATAATTCGGATTAAAGCCAAAATAGTTGGCCATTTCTTGCAAGGTGATTTTAGCGTAATTTTTTTCAATATAAAGTAATAAAGAAAGTAAGTTTGTTTTTTGCTTGCGAATTTCTTTCACGACGTTTCCAGAATAATTTGCTTGGCGAATTAAACGCGAAAACAGAGTCAGCATCTCCAATCTGATCAACTGGTTAGACTGGCTATCAGGATGATAATATTCATAAATCAAATCGTAAATAAGAGCAACAATTTTAGAATTTTCTTTTATATCAAACAGATTATACCGTCCTTCACCATATTCCTCATCAGAAAGAAGCGAAAATAAAATATTAGAAATATTGGTGCCGTTTTTCTTGTGATGTAAAAAATCAAGGTCATTAAGTGAAAAGGCGGAACTGCGTAAAGCAATATTGACAACTACTCCTTTTGAGCTGATTGGACTAACTTTATGAACAGTTTTATTCCCCATAAAAATAAGATTATTTTGTTTAACTTTAATCTTTGTTCGCTCGACGTAAACGAAACAGTCTTCTACCAGTGGAATCATAATTTCTACATAATTATGAATGTGGTAAGGAATAAATGATTTTGTCGGTTGAACCGTAATTGAAATTGAACTATTGTTCAAAACAAGGTCGTCTGTATAAGTTTCAAAAAAACGATATACTGGCTCTTTACCTATCCTTCCTATCTCTTTGGTAAGATTACCGTTTTTGGCAATCGTTGCTATAACATCTTCCCATTCTCTGGGCATATTTCTACTTCGAAGTAGCTGCAGAATTTCTTCTTTCAATTTATTTTCTCCTCGTAGAATCTAAATATTTTTAAGAATAATAAATAAAACCTGTGAAATCGACATACTACACATGACTTTTGACAATAGCGATAGCGCTACCATTAAGCTACAATAAACTTGTTTTCGAATCAATATATTTATAGCACATGGAGGAAAATAATGACAGATCTAACAAAAAAGCCTTATAACTTATCAAGCGCAGAAATTGATTTTGTCAAAAACAAAGTGGAAAATATGCCACTTTCTGCTAAAATAGGACAACTTTTCTTTGTAATTGGTGAGGATGAAGACAACACTGACTTAACAGAGTTTGTTAAAAAATATCAACCAGGTGGCATCATGTACCGGCCTGATAAAGCCCAAAAATTGCAACATGAAATAGCAGTATCTCAAAAAGCAAGTGCAACTCCCCTGTTCATTGCTGCTAATTTAGAAGCTGGCGGCAATGGTTTATTAACTGAAGGCACATGGTTTGGCAGACCCTTACAGGTTGCCGCTACGGATGATGAACAGAATGCATATAATTTGGGTGATGTATCAGGCTATGAAGCAAAACAAGTTGGCGGCAACATGTCTTTTGCACCAATTGTTGATTTAGACCAAAACTTCCGCAACCCGATCATGAATGTGCGCACATTTGGTAGTAGCGAAGAGCGTGTCATCAGAATGTCTGATTCACAAATCAAAGGTCTTAAAGCTAATCATGTTATTCCGGTAGCTAAACACTTCCCTGGAGACGGCGTTGATGAACGCGACCAACACCTCTTGAGCTCAATTAACTCCTTGCCTGCTGACAAATGGATGGAATCTTACGGGCAAATTTATCATCATTTAATTCAAAATGGTCTGCCTGCTGTCATGATTGCCCACATTATGCAACCAGCTTGGGAACGTCGCTTACAACCTGGTATTGAAGATAAGGATTTACGTCCTGCATCTACTTCTAAATTGCTAATTGATGGCCTTTTACGCTCCGTTTTGCATTTTAATGGACTCACAATAACTGATGCCACACCAATGATCGGATACAATGCAATTTTGCCACGTTCAGAAGCCTTACCTGCAACCATTAATGCGGGTGTCGATATGATCTTATTTAACAAGGATATCGATGAAGACTATCAATTTGTGACTGACGCAGTCAAAAGTGGCAAGATTTCTATGGCAAGAGTAAACGAAGCTGTTACCAGAATAATTGCAACTAAAATTGCACAAGGCGTAATGAATACAGAAAATAATCTTTGCGAACCCGCATCGCAAGAAATTAATTTAAAGTTAGCTGAACACGAAAAACTGGCCGCCAAAGTAGCACAAGAATCTGTTACTTTAGTTAAAGATCGTGACAAACTGCTACCGATTACACCAGAAAAATATCCTCGTGTTCGTTTAGTCGTTTTAGGTGATACAGACGATGGTGGTTTTAAGGAAGGCGGTAAAGTAACCGAAAAATTTAAAGAGAAACTGACAGAAAAGGGATTTAAAGTTACAGTTTTTGATCGGAAAAATCTTAATTTTAAAGAGGTTTTCGAAGGTGGAGTGCAATATGAAAAAGATCAATTTGACCTGGCATTTTATGTTGCTAACGTTGAAACGGCAAGTAATCAAACGACAACAAGACTTGATTGGATTCATCTAATGGCAGCAGACGCTCCGTGGTTTATGAAGGACATCCCTACTGTTTTTGTTTCCACTTGTAATCCCTATCACCTATTCGATATTCCAATGGTTTCAACTTATATTAATGCTTATACAGGCAATGATGTCACAATTGATGCTCTTCTGGAAAAAATGATGGGAAATGATAAATTTAGTGGACATAGTCCTGTAGATCCATTTTGTGGTCGTTTTGAAACTCGTTTATAAGGAGGAAAAACAATGTTAAAAATTAAAGATATTTCAGTCAACCATTATACTGAGCCTCTTGGTTATGATTTAGACAATCATTTGAGAATTGAATTCAGCGCTGAAGCGAGTCAGATTTCAAGCAATATTCAAAAAAGAATAACAATTGATGCAAATGAACCAATTTTTGACAGTCAGTGGCAACAATATGACAACAATTACTTTGACTTTGAATTGGAGCTTAAACCACGCACGAGATATGACGTTACTGTTTGGCTAAAAAACGCTGATACCCAGACAAGCGCAAAAAGTTTCTTTGAAACTGGTAAGATGAATGAGCCTTTCACAGCCGAATGGATTGGCAACGAAAATAAAAACATTCAAAATACTCTTTTAAAGAAAGAATTTACTGTACCTAAGAAAGTTGTTAATGCACGTCTTTATATTAGCGGTTTAGGTGTTTACGAAGCTTATTTAAACAAGCAAAAAATTGGTGATGAGTTTCTTGCACCAGGCGTCACAGCTTATGACAAGCTAGTACAGATTCAAACTTATGATGTTACCGCAATGCTGGGGAAAAAATCACAGCAAGAGCTTTTGATTTCACTTGGTGATGGTTGGTATAAAGGCAACTTTGGCTTTGATGGTGGTAAAGATTGCATTTATGGCGACCAGCAAATGGCCATTGCTGAACTGCATATCGCATATGATGATGGCAGCAGCCAAGTGATAAATACAGACGCTTCTTGGAAAACTACTGCTGGAAAAATTACCAAATCAGCCATTTATTATGGTGAAGACTTTGACGCTACCAAGAAAATAACTAATTGGCAACCGGCAATCGTATTACACCATTCTAAAGAAATATTGCACGACCGTTTAAGCCTACCATTAAAAATAAAAGAATATTTGCCTATTAAAGAAATTATTCATACTCCTAAAGGCGAAACTGTTCTTGATTTCGGTCAAAATCAGGCTGGTTGGCCAGAATTCAAAAATCAGGAACCTTCTGGCAGCGAAATTGATTTACAAGTGGGAGAAATTCTGCAAGATGGTAACTTTTACCGGGATAATCTTCGATTAGCTCGTGCTGCCTTTCATTATGTTTCGAATGGTAAAAAAGAATGGATTAGACCACACTTCACCTACTACGGTTACCGCTATGTTAAAGTTTCCGGCAATTCTCAGCCATTAAGAAAGGATGATTTTAGGGCAGCGGTAATTTATTCCGATCTTGAAATTACTGGTGGTATAGAAACTACTAATGACAAAGTTAATCGTCTGCTCCAGAATGTTTTGTGGAGTCAAAAAAGCAACTTCTTTGATGTTCCAACAGACTGTCCACAACGAAATGAGCGTTTAGGCTGGTCCGGTGATGCCGACGTCTTTGCCAGCACTGCCATTTTAAATATGAATGCATACGCCTTTTTCAAAAAATATGCTAAAGATATGAAAATTGAACAGGCTGCACACAATGGAATGCTAACAATGTATGCTCCTGCAATGGGCAATAATAGTGGTGGTGCAGCAATTTGGGGAGATGCCGCAACCGTTATTCCCTGGACAGCATACCAAGCAACAGCTGATCCGGCTATTTTAAGACAAAATTACTCCAGTATGAAGTCCTGGGTAGATTGGATTGGTCAAGCAACCACTACCAAGAATCTTTGGACTGGTTGCTTTCAATTCGGTGATTGGCTGTCTTTAGATGGTGAAAACCCAGCGCTGCCTAGTGGAAAGACTGACGAAGATTATATTGCTTCAATTTATTACGCCTATTCCAGTTGGATTGTTGCTCAAACAGCTAAAATTTTAGGTAATGCCAGTGATGCTAAGAAATATGAACAACAAGCTCAAGCTATTAAAACAGCCATTAAAGACGAATTTATTACTAAAAATGGCCGGCTGGCAATTGACACACAAACTGCATACGCCCTAGCCCTTCATTTCGATTTAGTACCAGAAAAACAGAAAAAACGTGTAGTTAAAGATTTAGTTCAAAGGTTAAATAAGGATCACAACCATTTGCAAACTGGCTTTATTGGAACGCCTTTTATTTGTCAGGTTTTATCTGAAAATGGCGAACATAAGTTAGCGACACAAATTTTTCTAAATGAAGATTTTCCAAGCTGGCTTTATGAAGTAAATTTAGGTGCTACTACTATTTGGGAACGTTGGAACTCCGTGCTGCCTGATGGCTCAATGAATCCTGAAGGAATGAATTCTCTTAACCACTATTCAATCGGTGCAATCATGCAATGGGTTTATCAACAAGTTTTGGGATTAAGAAAGCAAACCAAGGGCTACCAAAATGTGCTCTTTGCGCCTCAATTTGATTATCGGTTTAAAAAGGTTTATGGACACTATCACAGTTCATATGGTGACCTCAAAATGGCATACCAACTTGAAACTGATACTCGGCACACTATTAAAGTCACGCTTAATATTCCGTTTGGTCAAAAAGTAACCGTAAAATTACCTAGAGTGAAGAATAAAGTAGAACTTAATGGTCAGCCAGCATCGATGCCATTGGAATTAACTAATGGTGACTTTACAATCTCTTATGTACCTGAAAGAAGTTATATCGAATACTACAATATCAACATGCCTGCCAAACAACTAATGAAAGATTCAGAGCTTGTTAAACAATTAAAGTCAATTAATCCAGTCTTTGATTTTTTGCAAGATCCTGATAATCTCGCAAAATTTGGCGAAAATTCCCTGGTAAAGTTAAACGGTTTGTTGCCTTTTATTAATATCGCAGACGAAGATTTTACCCAAATTAATAAAATACTTGACACAACACCTGTAGCAAGTGAAAGGAAGTTTTTAAATGAAAGGCGTTCTCTTTGATTTAGATGGAGTCATCGCAGATACATCTGTCTATCATTTCCAGGCATGGCGCAAATTAATTAAAAATCATTTCAATCTTGAGTTGCCGGATGAACTGGAAAAGCAAACTAAAGGCGTTAATCGCAGTGATTCTTTAAAAGCAATTTTAAACTTTTTAGCTATCTCCGTTTCAAAAGAACAGTTTAATGAAATGACTAATGAGAAGAATAATATTTTCCGCAATTTGCTGGCCAATTTAACACCCGCAAATATCTTGCCTGGAATTAATGAATTGATTTCTTCCTTTATGAAGAATAATGTCAGACTTTCCTTGGCTTCGGCGAGTCTGAATGGCCCCTTTATTTTAGAAAAATTACAATTAACAGATGCATTCGATGCTATTGCCGATCCTAGTAAAGTAGCTGCTGGTAAACCTGCTCCAGATATCTTTATTGCTGCAGCCGCGGCCATAAGTCTCAAGCCACAAGACTGCGTTGGTATTGAGGACTCAATTGCTGGCATCACTGCAATTAATAAGTCAGGGGCATTATCCGTTGGTGTTGGCTCTAAGAAAGACCTCAAAGATGCTAAAGTCCTTTTCCCTAAAACAGCAGCTTTAAACTATAAGCAAATCGAAACTGCCTGGAAAAAATTTAGCTTAGAAAAATAATTAGAAAATAAAAGCTCGTGAATAAAATAATATTTTTTCACGAGTTTTTTGATGTTTAAAATAAATTGATGTAAGTAAGGATTGGTTTTTTAATGACAGAAATAATTATTCGCCTAAATAAGCAAAGGCAACTTTTTCATCATAAAGATGAAATACTTTTTCAAAAAGAAAGCGACAAATCATTGCTACTACAACCGGAAATACTATCCAGACAATTAACGCCATTACAATATTAATGCTTGCTTTACCAGCGTCTAATGAGGCAAGAGGTCCAACTAAGCCAACAAGACCGAAACCAGCAGAAGCTGGTGTGCCACTAACATGGAATAAAGCTACTGGAATAGCAGAAAGAGCTGCAGTAATTAAGGTTGGCAAAACAATAATTGGATATCTGAAAAGATTAGGCATCATCATTTTCATAGCTCCTAGTGCTATGGCGATGGTAACTCCTGATTTATTAGTACGCCAGGAATGAACTACTAATACCAAAGTGGTTGCGGCCACTCCCATCGCAGCTGCTCCCGCGGAGATACCATTTAACTGAATAGCCATACCAATAGCAACAGTTGATATTGGCGAAATGATTAAGACTGCAAACATACAGGAAATTAAAATACACATTAATATTGGTTGCAGGTTAGTAAAGGAGTTAATTACAGTGCCTAGCCAAGTGGTAATTTTACTAACATAAGGCAAAATTAACATGCCAATTAGACCAGCTCCACCACCCACAAAAATCGGTGCGGCAACAATTTTGACAGAGCCAAAATGTTGTCCAACTAATAGCAAAAGTCCCACAGCCAAACCAGCGGTAATCATGGTATTAATCAGATCGCCTGTTCCTGCAGATACAAAAACTCCCTGAGCTTTAGTAGCTGGGTTAACAATCTGTGGCACAAACTTGGTTACCCCAGAACCAACATATGCGGCAGCTCCTACAATAGCAACATCGAGTGGCTCCATTTTAAATTGAATCGCAATTAACGCACCAATCAATAGTGGCGTAGCACATTGAAAGATCAAAAGCGCTTGATTAATAGTTGCAGTCACCGGATTTTGTCCAAATAACTTTAAAATTGCGCTGACAACTGCATTGGGAATCAGCCCCACAATAATTCCAGTTGCGGTTCCGGCTAAAATCTTATTAAGAAAAGTTTTTACTGTTAGTTTATTGGTGTTGGTTGTATCAGCCATATTTATACTCCTTTAATTAAATAGTTCTTAAGTATGCTTTGTCAGCAAAATAATTTGTGACAAAATCGAAATATGCTGATTGCTAATTCGTCTCATTGCTTTTTCCTCCCTTAAAATTAATTATTAAGTATTTTATCATTTTATTTAAAAATGTACACTAAAATGTTAATTTATTTTAATGTTAATTATCTGGCAAAAAAATAACTTCATTTATTGCAAATGAAGTTACAGCAATTAACGAAACTATTTAATTATTTATCTCAATTTTTGCTCAAATCTAAACAAGTTTAAATAACTTAGTAAAATTATGACACTGACAAACGTCAAAAATAGAAAGGCTTCTTGACTTCCTTGAGCAGTGAGTGCAGCATAATTGCCCGGTCTTTTTTGCCAAGAAGAAATAATGGCAGCCATTACGGTAGTCCCCATTGAGCCAGCATATTGCTGGCCAGTTTGAAAGACTGCAGTAGCATCAGTATGCAATTCTTCTGGTTGCAGTTTTGAGGCCTCTGCCATTGTGTTGTTAAACGCCATTTGGCGACCAATAATCATAATTCCGTAAAAGACTCCGACCATCACTGTACTAATTTTTAAGCTAAAAATCGCAAAAAGCAGACATGCTGTTAAACAAAATACTGTTCCAGTCAACAAAGGTAACGGTGCACCCTTTTTATCATAAATACGTCCAAACCACGGATTTAAGATACCACTAATAATACATCCCGGAAGTAAAACTAAACCACCAACAAGAGAACTAGCGTGATTAACAATCTGCACGTAGTTAGGAACGGCAAAACTGGTGCCAATATTAATAAACTGAAGTAACAGATAGGAAATCATGGCAAAAATAAAGGGCTTATTTTTGAAAATACTCAAGTTTATTAATTTCTTCTTACTTGAGCGTGAAAGTTTAATAAATACGTATACTAAAATCGCCACTACTACCATGCTGAGCCAAAAGCCAACATCTGTTAAACCATTACTAATGCGATTAAAGCCTAAGTTAAAAATAATCATTGCACTGGCAATAACGATATAGCTTAACCAGTCAAAGCTGGGATGCTTTTTTTCATGGTATTGCTCTACCACAAATAGGCCCAAGATCATGATGATTATTGCAATTATAGCTACAATTTCAAAAATTAGTGGCCAGCCAAAATAGTAAACCACAGTGCCACCAAAGGTTGGCCCCAAAGATGGTGCAAGTATAATAACTAAGCCTGTTAGTCCCATGTAAAAGCCCCATTTTTCTTGCGGCATCAGTTCAACAACCATGTTGAACATTAATGGAATTGAAAGACCAGCACCGATTGACGAAATTAAGCGACCTGCCAGTAAGACCCCAAAATTAGTCGCAAAGCCCGCTACAACCGATCCGGCAATAAAAGCAATTGCAGCAGTTAAAAATAATTGTCTCGCGGAAAAACGATCATTCAAATATGAACTCGCAACCATAATTACAGAAATTGTCAGTAAGTACCCAGTTGTAGTCCACTGAACTAATCCCAAACCGATATGAAATTGTTTCATTAAAGTGGGAAAAGTAACATTTAAGCTAGTTTCAGTTAGTATTGAAACAAAAGCCATTAAAGCACAACTGATAATCGCCAAAACCCGTTTTGGTGTCTCTCTTTTTTCTTCCATATATTTCTCCTTAATAAAAAAGGGTTAAAAGTCATAAACTTTTACCCTTTCCATTATGATTAAATATCACTATATATGATGTACAGGTTAATCTCTATATATTTATGTTAGTCTTATTTAAAAGAAGTTGCAATAAATAAAAATTAGTTTTCCTGTTTAAATCTATTAGCTAGGTCATCGTGTAATTCTTCATAACCTGGTTTGTTAAGCAAACCAAACATATTACGCTTATATTCTTCAACGCCTGGCTGGTTGAATGGATTAATGCCATTGACATAACCAGAAACAGCAATAGCCAACTCAAAGAAGTAAATTAAGTAGCCTAAAGTATGTTCAGTTTGATCTGGAATGTTAACTGTCATTACCGGTACTCCACCATCTGTGTGAGCCAGAACAACACCCTCATAAGCACGTTCATTAACAAAGTTTAAACTCTTACCGGATAAGAAATTCAGCTGGTCTAAATTGCGATCATCAGAAGGAATTTCGACATCATTTGTGGGGGTTTCAACTCTAATAACAGTTTCAAAGAGGTTTCTTCTGCCTTCTTGAATATATTGTCCTAATGAATGAAGGTCGGTAGTGAAATTGGCGCTTGCTGGCCAAATACCTTTATTATCCTTACCTTCAGATTCACCCATTAATTGTTTGCACCATTCACTAAACATTCTTAAAGTTGGTTCGTAATTTTCAACTATTTCAGTAGTGTAACCCTTGCGATACAAAATATTACGCAATGCAGCATATTGATAAGGGGTTGCTTTACTCAAGTCTGTATCGGTGTAATCGGCTCTGGCATCAGCAGCACCTTTCATCAACTGATCAATATCAGCTCCAGAAACAGCTATTGGTAAAAGACCCACAGCCGACAAAACGCTGTAACGACCACCAATATCGTCCGGCACAACAAATTCTTCGTAGCCTTCAGCGTCTGCCTCAGTCTTCAATGCTCCCTTAGCCTTATCGGTGGTAGCAAAAATTCTGGTCTTAGCCTCTTCTTCACCATACTTTTTAATTAATTTATCTTTAAAAATGCGGAAAGCAACAGCTGGTTCAGTAGTTGTACCAGACTTAGAAATAATATTTACGCTAAAGTCCTTATCGCCAACCCACTCGATTAAGTCATGTAAGTATGAGCCGGACAATGAATTGCCGCAAAAAACAATAGTAGGATATTTTTCTTTACCCTTACCGTAAAACGCGCCATTCAAAAATTCAACGGCAGCTTGAGCACCTAAGTAAGAACCACCTATTCCGATACATACCAATACTTCAGAATCACTTTGAATCTTTTTAGCGGCTTTTTTAATTCTGGCAAACTCATCTTGGTCATAATTAACTGGCAGATCAATCCAGCCTAGAAAATCATTACCTGCACCTGTGCCATCTTTAAGCTCTTTAGCAGAAGCATCAACAATAGCCTGCATTTCACTTAGTTCATTTTCATGAACAAATGGGGTTAATTTGGTGCTATCAAATTTAATTAAACTCATATTTACGCTCTCCTTACTGAATTAAATACTTCTTTCACAAGAACATTTTAGCAATCTTATTTTATAAATGCCAGACCTTTTAGTTAGTTTTACGAGACTTTCTCCTGATTAACATAACCAATAAGTAACCAAAATAGCCAACCGCCGTGCCGCAACTATTAAAGAACACATCATCAATATCGGTCACTCCAGTTTCAAGCAAAAATTGCATCCCTTCAATGAAAACCGAAAAAATAATTCCGGCTAATAAAACCCGCCAGAACGTTTGCTTTTTGGGAAAAACAAATGGTGACAAAAAGCCAAAAGGTACAAAACAAAGAATGTTACCCAAAGAATTATAAAAAAAATCAAGCCTACTTTGAGCGTGATACATTTTCCACGTTTCCCTGAGAAAGACAAAATTAATTTCATTAAGAGGCCTGTGAAGGTTTAAGGTTAGATTCCAAGGAAAATACGTATTGCGAAAAGTCGTCAACATTAAAACTAATATCAAATAAAAAGCAAATAGCCATACTGCTGCTTCTGACTTTACTGTACGTCTGCTTCTAATAGTCATCAGCCAAATTAAACGCATTACCATAAAAAATAAAAAGTAAAAAAGAGTTTTATCAAGTGCCAACATGATTAGCTTAATCAAAGCAAAATGATTTATTTTGGTCGCATAAAGTTGTGAAAGCTGGTTATATATTGGTCCTAAAAATATCATACTGGTTCAGTTCCTAAAATAGAGTTCATTTAAATTATACTCAAATTTCCTGTTTAATTATTAAAAAAGGTCTAACTATTTGGAAAAGATTGTCTAAAAGTCCAG
Source organism: Lactobacillus sp. ESL0260 (assembly GCF_003692935.1). Lineage (NCBI taxonomy): Bacteria > Bacillati > Bacillota > Bacilli > Lactobacillales > Lactobacillaceae > Lactobacillus > Lactobacillus sp. ESL0260. Next base: position 30,687 of record NZ_REHO01000010.1, on the reverse strand, counting down.
AAACTTTTAAAATAGTCTGATAAGGGAGAGTTCATTTTGAATAAAAAAAATCTGACCAATTTCATTCAGACTCGTATAGGCTTTTTTTGCCTTCTGGTTGTTTTATTTACACTGAAATACATTTTTGCTGCCTATCATGATTTCAACTTGGGTATTTCCGACCCCTATCAACATTTTATAATGTGGCTGAGTCCGGTTGGCAGTGCTATTTTACTTATTAGCATTGGACTTTATTTTTCTAAGCCGCTTGTTTCTTATTGTGCCATGCTGCTGCTTGATTTTGCAAATTCTGGATTGTTATTTGCAAATATTCTTTATTACCGTCAATTCTCTGATTTTATCACCGTCAAGACCATAACTAATGCTGGAAAAGTCGCTCCTGGTTTAGGAAAAAGCGCTGTCGCACTACTTCAGCCTTCCGATCTATTATTGTGGCTTGATCTTATCGTTGTAGTTACACTATTAATCACTCACAAAATAAAAATTGATCAAGAATCTTTTGGCCTTCTTACCCCTTTTGCTGTTACTTCTGTCGGTAGTTTGGTTTTGGTTCTAAATATTTTTCTGGCCGAATCATCCAGACCAAGGTTATTAGGGACAACTTTTGATCGTTCATACATTGTCAAGTACCTCGGTATTAATACTTATACTGTCTATGATGGTATTAAGAATGAACAAACGGAACAGGTAAATAGAAATGCCAATACTGCCGATTTAAACAAAATTTTGACTTATAACCAAAGAAATAAATTGCCCGCAAATCCAGAGTACTTCGGTAAAGAAAAGGGCAAAAATGTTATTATTATTCACCTTGAGAGCTTTCAACAATTTTTGATTGATCTGAAAATTAACGGAAAAGAGGTCACACCTTACCTCAATTCAATTTATCACGACAAACACACTTTGAGCTTTGCCAATTTTTACCATCAAGTCGGTATTGGTCGTACCAGTGATGCGGAGAACATGCTGGAAACTGGCACATACGGTATTTCTGATGGTTCTTTATTTACAGCGATGGGCAGTTCAAACACCTTTCAGGCTGCACCACAGATTTTACGTCAACACGGCAACTATACGTCAGCGGTATTTCATGGTAATGTAGGTACTTTTTGGAATCGCGATGATGTTTATAAAAATCTTGGTTATAATTATTTCTTTGACCAAAATTACTTTAGCCATGATAAAAACGACCACATTGGCTACGGTATTAAAGACAAAATATTGTTTGCTGAAAGTATTAAATATTTAGAAAGAATGCAGCAACCTTTTTATACTAAATTCATCACCGTAACTAATCACACACCGTTTGATATGGATGAAGAAGATCTGGATCCAACGTTTAAAACCAGTGATACTTCGGACAAGTCAATTAACAACTACTTTGAAACAGCCCATTATCTGGATCAATCTATTCGCGAATTTTTCGATTACTTAAAGAAATCCGGTTTAATCAAAAACACTATGGTAGTGATCTACGGTGATCATTACGGCTTAACTAATTCGGAGAATGAAACTTTAGCACCGATTGTTGGTGAAAGCTCTGATACCTGGAATGCTTTCAATAACGTACAAATGCAACGCGTGCCTTTTATGATCCACGCACCCAATCTCAAAGGAAAAATTAAACACGAAGTCGCTGGTGAAATTGATGTTTTGCCAACAATACTTCATCTTTTAGGCATTTCTAACCGTAATTATATTCAATTTGGCCATGATCTGTTAGCTCCCAAATATCGTCCGTGGGTTGTTTTTAGGAATGGCACGATTGTTAGTCAAAAGTACGTCATTATCGGTGGTAAGGGCCTTAAGGGAGTAGTCTATGACCGTAAAAGCGGCAAGCAAATTATCAATTTTACTGAACAAGAGAAATATGAAATAAACGAGTTAGCAAAAGAAGGTAAAAAATCATTAAAATACTCAGATTTATTAAATAATCATAATTTGTTACGATTTTACACTCCCAGCGGTTTTAAACCGGTTGACCCAGATGAGTTTGACTACTTAACTAATTTTAAACAAATGGAAGACATTAGACAGCAGTTAAACAATAAATCAACCGCGCTGATAAGTAAACACCGCAAATCTACTACCGGTTTGTATAAGACAGACGCCATCGAATTAAAGGGACGTGAAGAAGAAATTACCACCATTCCTGAATCTGTTTCTGGTAATCACTTAACTGAAAAGAAAAATAAATCTAGTAAAAAGGATAAAAAGTCATATAATAAAGAAAAATAAAGATTCGGAATCTTTGGAGGATTAAAATGCTTTATTTAGTAATTATTTTAGTTATTGTACTTTTATTACTCTCCTGCTGCCGGGTTGTACCTCAAAATAATGAAGGCCTAATAGAAACACTGGGAAAGTATTCCAGAACTGTAAAGGCTGGATTAGTACTGATTATTCCAGTAATTCAGAGATTACGTAAGGTCTCACTGGCAATGTTTCCCGCAGAAATCTCCAAATATTCAATTATTACTAAAGACAATGCAGAAATCACTACCAGTCTAACTCTAAATTATTTGGTAACAGATTCGTACAAGTATTTTTACAACAACACGGATTCAGTTAAATCTATGGTCGAACTCATTCGGGGACACTTGCGTGACATCATCGGAAGAATGGACTTAAACGACGCCTTAGGCTCAACTAGCAGCATTAACACTCAACTTTCAGAAGCTATTGGCGATTTAACAGACATTTATGGCATTCGGGTCGTTCGGGTCAATATTGATGAACTTTTACCTAGTCCAGAGATTCAAAGAGCAATGGATAAGCAGCTTACTGCAGACCGTGAAAAAATAGCAGCTATTGAAAAGGCGGAAGGTGAAGCTAAAAATATTGAATTAACTACCAAAGCTAAAAATGACGCTCTGATTGCTACAGCAAAGGCCAAAGCTGAAGCTGTTAAAACCGAAGCAGACGCAGAAGCGTATCGCATTAACCAGTTACAATTGACCTTAGCAAAAGCCAGTGATGGCTATTTTAAGAATCAAAGCTTAGACAGTTTCAATAATTTAGCTAAAGGTCCCAATAATCTAATTGTGGTAGGAAAAGATGAAATGACTAATCTTGGTTCAATTCCTGTAACTGCAAAAGTTTGGCACGAAACAACTAAAAATGACAAATAGGTTATAAACATAAAAAATCATTTCCAAAAAAGGAAATGATTTTTTAATCTTCAAGATATTGTTCATAGCCCTGGTCAAAAAGCACGATAGTAAATTCCGCTCCTTGATTTATTGCAGATTGGACACTAATTTTACCACCATGCTGTTTGATTAAAGAAGAAACTATAGATAATCCTAAACCATATTCTCCTTTACCAGAGCGACTGCGTGAAGGATCAGCCTTAAAGTATCTTTCAAAAGCGTATTTAATTTGTTGCTGATTCATTCCAATACCATTATCTTTAATCGTAATTACCGTTGCGTGTGCAATTCTATAACCGCTAATTTCAATCTTACCATTAGCAGTAAACTGAATTGCATTCTGTACCAAATTAACCATTATTTGGGTAAAACGATCCTTATCTGCATACACAGGCAAATTTTGGGGAGCAGTGATAAAGATTGTATCATCAGCCTTAGCAGCATTTTGCTTAAGTTGCATTGTTACATCGTCAAATGTCTTTCTGGCGTTAAAGCGCGTTTTAACTAAATTGATTTGATTATTACGAATTTTTTCATAATCTAAATTTTCATTGACTAAACGAATTAGACGTTTAGTTTCTCTACTCATCAAGGCAATAGACTTGGGCTTAGCTTTATCAGGAATTGCATCATATTGTAAGCCTTCTAAAATACCATTGATCGTAGTCAAAGGCGTGCGCATCTCATGAGCAGCATCAGCCATAAACTGGTCTCGCCTTTTTTCCTGCTCTTTCACTTCTTGATTTGATTTTTTTAATGTCCGAACCATCTGATTAAAATTATCAGCCAGCTGAGTTATTTCATCATGACCACTGTAATGTGTCTGCACATCAAAGTCACCTGCTGTAACTTTTTTGGTAGCGACAGATAACTTTTTAATTCTATTGGTTGCATAAAAAGAAAGGATCAAGCTGAGTACTAAACCTACAATAATGGCAGAAACTAATGCGTTGAAGAGATTTTGCTTGGCAATTCTTACAGGCCGCTCCACTTGGGCAATTCTGACTCCTAACCACATTGCTCCCATAAATTTGCCTTTATCCTTCCATGGTAAAAGTACACCAGTACAAGCATCTTTTTTATAGCCTAAGCTGGAAAGTGCTTCGTTATTATTTTTAATACGTAACTTCTTGCCATGTTTTAATTGCCTCAGGCGATGAGGAGTAAGTTTAATTTTATCATTTCTTTGAGGATAAACTTGTGAACCACGTGCATCAAAAACGCTAAGGTACACCCTATCGCTATGAAGGACAAATTCCAGCTTATTTAAAAATTTGGGATTCAGCATTGCTGCTCCGTCCTTTTTATCATTTGTAGCCAAAGTCCCTAACGCCGCGGCAAAATCTTCCATTCGCTGATAATTATATTCATATGACTGCTGAGTAGTATTATTGATTTCAGAAAAACCGATTATCGATACCGTAGTAATAATGATTAGTAAAAAACTAAGCATATGCTGATAAATCAACTTCATAATAAAGCCTACGAATCATCAAATTTATAGCCAACACCCCAAACGGTTTGGATGACATTTGCACCTACTTTTTCCAATTTTTGGCGCAATTTTTTAATATGTGCATCCACGGTGCGATCTTCACCATAATAATTATAACCCCAAACAGATTCTAATAATTGTTCACGAGAAAAGACCTGCTTTGGCTTCTGGGCCATGGTATATAACAAATCAAATTCTTTTGGTGTAATATTTTGAACATGTTTATTATCATATAATACTTCACGTCTGCTGGTAGAAATTTTAATATGATTAGTTACCACATCAAATTTTTCTCCGGATTCTGCTGCCTTGGCTTGTTCCTGCTTATCATCAATTCTGATTCTTCGTTGCAAAGCCTTAATACGTGCTATTAGTGCCAAAGGACTAAATGGCTTAGATACATAGTCGTCGGCACCAGCATTAAATCCTTGAATTTGTTCTTCTTCACTGCTGCGCGCAGTAAGCATAATGATTGGAATTGATGGTGAGATTGCACAAACTTCTTTAGCAACTTCTATGCCATCTTTTTTAGGTAAATTAAGGTCTAGAGTGATCAAATCATATTGATCAGGATTCTCAGCAAACATTTTAACGGCTTGTTCCCCATCAGTGGCAACATCCATGGACCATCCTTCTTTTTCGAAAAACATCCCCATCATTTCTGCAACCGACTGATCATCCTCGACCATTAAAATTTTCAGTTTCATTTTCTGTCCCTAAATCCTTTTGTTCTCTCCTTTTTTACTTTGTCAGGGTCTATATAATCTGCTGGCAATTCATGACGAATTATCAAAAATTTTTTAAGACTTTTTTCAGTAGCCATGATTGGAAAGATAATGAAAAGATAAAATGTCAGCAGCCAAAGTAAAAAGTAACGATCCCATTTAAGTAAATGGATTCCAACTCCTAATAATAATTGCATTAAACCAAATATAATAAAATAACCACCTGCTTTATGCTGAGCAAATTTAAAACTTGCTTTATTCACTGTGGCCAAGTACGAATAATATCCGTAAAACGGCCAAGGTCTTTTCGGAGGTGAAATGAGCCATAATAGCCCAACTATTAACATAATTGAGCCACAAGCTATATAGATCATATCTTATTATTCTCCTTAATTATTAGGCGTAGAAATAACCAATTTCATATTACCTGTGAATGTAAATTTTTTAATGTTATTAGGAATTATCAGATTTGTTCCAATTGCTAGGTCATATGATTTACTTTCAATTTGAAGAGTGCCCGTTCCCTTAATAACTGTTACTAATAAGTAGGGGTGACTATTTAAACCAGTGCGCCATTGTCCAGCTAAATCTATTTGCCACAAATAAAAATGAGGTGAAACGGGTGGTGCAACCAAAGTTTTTATAGTAGCATCCTGAACGTGATCTGTTTTAATATCCAGTTTAGGATCAACATGTGGGACCTGTGTAACAGCGATTGATTTTTGGGTATGTAGTTCGCGTTTCTTACCGGTTTTTTGGTCAACACGATCATAGTCATACAACCTGTAGGTCACATCACTAGATTGTTGGGTTTCTATAACTAGTATCCCCTTAGTAAGCGCGTGGATTGTTCCTGAGGGGACATAAAAGAAATCACCAGTTTTTACCGGTACTTTGCGTAAAAGTTTATCCCATTCTCCCTTTTCTATCATTTCAGTCAGTTCTGCGCGAGTTTTGGCAGTATGCCCATAAATTAGATATGATCCAGGATCAGCCTGTAAAACATACCAGCTTTCAGTTTTTCCGCTATCATTTTCCACTTTGCGAGCATATTCATCATTGGGATGAACCTGGACAGACAAATTATCATTTGCATCCAGGAACTTAACAAGCAGCGGAAATTCTTTACTTTCAGGATTGCCAAATAGCGTCGGATTTTCTTGATAAACCTGACGCAGACTTTGCCCTTTAAACTGACCATTGATTACTGTAGAAGCATCCTCTTTATAGCCGGAAATTACCCAAGCTTCTCCTACCTTGCCATCTGGGATATTATAATTAAAGATTGTTTTCAATTTGCGTCCACCCCAAATTTTTGGTCTGAAATAAGGAGTGAGAAAAATTGGCTCCATTTTAATCACCTCTCTATTAGTTTAATCTTTTAAGATGTAAATTTAAAACTATTTTTTCAAATATGACAACATTTATTATTGTTATAATAATACTTTTTCATATTCCTTGCTCACATAAAATAATTTAATTGTAATAGTGCGGTTAAAAAGGCCAAGAAAAAGCCCGTCTGTTTGTTTTGACGGGCTTTTTGGGGGAATAATTTACTACTATTTCTATTTGATAATCATTTATTTTTTATTCTTTAGTTTATCTAGTCTTGATTGTGCTATTTCTTGATCTAAATCATGTACATATTGAGTCTTTTGCTCTTTATCCCAGCCATAGTAATCAGACATGTGGTTAATGACACCTTCTTTAACTTGACTTAAAGTATCACTCTTGAATAAGATGTGATACGTACGCCTTAAGAGGTAGTCAACAGGTGTCAATGTCATTTCTTCAGCTAGCGAATAATCAAGGGCAGCTGTTTCGCCTAGACTTAATCCTGCAGCGGGCTTAATCGTTTTTGCATAGTCAAAAATTTGTTCTGCTTGTGAACCAAACAGGTTAGCAATTTCCTTAGCATCATCAGCTGTAATACCAGCCGCTACACCATCTTTAGCAATCCGAGCAAGTTCTTCTTCTGCATGATCGGAATCAAAATCACCACCTGCAACTTTAATTTCAGCAGAATCTTGTAAAGTAAAGTTCTTAGAAAACTTGTCATGAAGTTTTTGCTGTATTTTCTTCATGGCACCATTAGCCATAATACGATAATCTGTTAATTTACCACCAGCTAGAGTAATTAAGCCATCCTCAGCTTCAGTTAATGAACTACCGCGAGAGACAGCGGACGGTGCTGAAGTACTGTCAGAGACACTGGCCCCAGTTGCTGCATCTGCTGCTTCATTGCCTTCAACTTCGACTTCAATTAGAGGACGCACTCCAGCCCAGCTAGCTTCAATATCGTTAATAGTTAAATGAGCGGAAGGATACTTCTTATTAATAATATTTAATAAGTAATCGACATCGCTTTGTTCAACAGTTGGATGAGCGTAATCACCGGTAAAGTCGGTATCTGTAGTGCCAAAATAGGTTTTGCCTTCTCTTGGAATAGTAAAAATCATACGACCATCTGCTGTACCTGAGCCAAAGTAAGTAGGTTGCGGCACAGTTAAGCGTGATTGGTCAACTACTAAGTGAACACCTTTTGTAGGACGCAGACGTGGCTTCTTATAAACTGCTTTATCTTCCTGTCTTACTAAGTCGGACCAAGGCCCGGAGGTGTTAATAACTACATCTGCATGAATTTCAAATTCTTCACCGGTTAAGTTATCATGGACGCGTACCCCGTTAACCTGCTTTTGATCGTTATGAAGGATCGCAATACATTTCAGGCGACTAACAGCCAAACACCCCAATTCATGTGCCTTTTTGACATTTTCTACTACTAAACGGGAGTCATTGTTTTGGTAGTCAAGGTAAACGCCCGCGCCTTGTAGATTTTCGCTGTTTAATTGTGGCTCACGTTTTAAAGTTTCTGCTTTATCCATTGTATAGTTGGCATACTTAATTAAAGGAGAGTCACCCTCGATTCCAGCTAAATGATCATATAAATCCATTGCTACTTTGACCGAAAACATGGTAAAGGTTGTTCCCGGTTCATCATAAATTGGCAAAATCATAGGGTCAGGCCTAGTCATATGAGGAGCAATATGCTGAACTATTGCACGTTCCTTGACAGTATCAGAAACTACTTGGACATCAAAAGTCTTAAGATAGCGAATACCACCATGAACTAACCTGGTTGAACGTGATGAAGTTCCGCCACCAAAGTCCTGCATATCGATTAAACCGGTTTTCATCTTAGCTGCACTAGCTTGCAATGCAACGCCAGCTCCAGTAATACCGCCACCGATAACCAATAAATCTAATTTTTCATTTTTTAAACGTTCAATTTCTTCCTGTCTGGTTTTAATTGAAAACGTCATGGTATAACCTCTTTCTTTTAGTAAAACTGATAACTAATTCTTTTGGTAAGGTTTGTAAGAAAAACTTTGAGCAGCCTTAACAGCTGATTTCCACCCTTCATATAGATGGTCTCTTTCGGCGCCACTCATTTGTGGTTTAAATATTTTACCGACTTTTTGGATTTTCTTTATTTCTTCAAAATCTTTCCAAAAACCTATGGCCAAGCCAGCAAGAAAAGCAGCACCTAAAGCGGTTGTTTCAAGATTAGCCGCACGCTCTATTTCAATTCCTAAAATGTCTGCCTGGAATTGCATCAGATAATCGTTATTAGCAGCACCACCGTCAACTTTTAATTTAGGAATTTTAATTTTGGTATCTTCATGCATAGTATCAATAACGTCGCGACTTTCATAAGCCAAAGATTGTAAAGTTGCTTTGGTAAAATCATCCCTTGTCGTACCTCTAGTTAAGCCAAAGACTGAACCACGGACATTAGAATCCCAATATGGTGCACCAAGACCGGTAAATGCTGGAACGACAAAAACTTCATTGTTATCCTTGGAACGTTTTGCGGCTTCTTCTGATTGCGGGGCATCATCAATAATGCCCAATTGATCACGCAGCCACTGAATAGCAGAACCGGCAACGTAAATACTACCTTCCAAAGCATAATTTACTTTGCCATTGATGCCATATGCCACAGTCGTTAACAAGTTATTGGCCGAGAATTTTGGCTTTTCACCCGTATTCATAACAGTGAACGCACCGGTTCCATAAGTATTTTTAACCATTCCTGGTTCAAAAGCTAATTGGCCAAACAGAGCTGATTGCTGGTCACCAGCCATTCCAGCTATTGGAACCTGACTACCGTAGAAGTGATATTCTGCTGTAGTACCGTATATTTCGGAGTTAGAACGAATTTCCGGTAAAATTTTTCTTGGAATATTTAATAATTTTAGTATCTCATCATCCCAATCAAGTTTGGTAATGTTAAAAAGCATTGTCCGGCTGGCATTAGTGTAATCAGTGACATGAACTTTGCCGCCAGTCAGTTTCCAGACGAGCCATGAATCGATGGTGCCAAATAATAATTCACCATTTTCAGCACGCTCCTGAGCGCCAGGAACATGGTCAAGTATCCAGCGAATTTTAGTTGCAGAGAAATATGCATCAGGGATTAAACCGGTTTTTTCATGGATCATATCGGAATACCCGTCAGCAATGATTTTATCTGCAATATCTGAAGTTTGCCGAGATTGCCAGACAATTGCGTGATAGATTGGCAAGCCAGTTTTCTTATCCCAAATTACAGTAGTTTCCCGTTGGTTAGTGATACCAATAGCGGCAATCTGGTTAGGCTTAATTCCTGAATTAATAAACGAATTGGCAATAGTCGATAAAACTGAATTCCAAATTTCGTTAGCATCATGTTCTACCCAGCCAGGTTTAGGAAAATATTGATTAAACTCTTTCCGTGAATCAATTACTTTTTTACCAGAATGGTCTAAAATAATTGCACGTGTACTTGTAGTACCTTCATCAATCGCTAAAATATATTTTTCAGCCATTATACTTCTCCTTTTTAGTTACAAAACTAATTTAGTAAAGGTAACTGTCGTTACAATTCAATTTTACCCTCGCTTTTTAGTAAGCGCTAACATATAATGATGATAACTTATTAGATAAAGTTATAAGTAAAAGGACAAAATGTGATGAAATATAGCCTATTAGCATATAAATATTTTATAGATGTTGTAGAAACTCAAGGATTTACTCCGGCCGCTAAGAGAAATTTTGTTTCTCAAACCGCGATTAGCAACGCAATTAAAAATTTGGAAAAGCAACTTGGAGTGCAGCTAATTGACCGTTCGACCTCCCATTTTAAAGTAACTTTAGCAGGTAGCAATCTCTATCACTGCGCCATCCCTCTTTTAAATACCTATTACGAATTTGCTGAAAAAATAACCCAGTTAAATAATTCTTTTAGTATCCTAAAAATTCATTATCTGCATGGATTTGGTTTTTGGACAGTCAAATTAGCACAATCTTTGTTAACATCTAACCCCAAATTACAATTACAATTAGATACAGAGAATTTTGCGACAAGCTTTACAAAGTTGGATGCAGGAAATTATGACGTCCTGATTGGTTTTTCAACGGCGGTAAGCAAAATTAAAGATATTCACGTTAAAAAAATTGGAACAGCCAATTTTAGCATTTTACTTAATCAGAGTTCTTTAACTAAAAATGGCAATATAAGCAAAAAGACTATTAAAAGGCAACCCCTTTTTTTACAAAAATGGACTGCTACAGATAGTAATGACGTGCAATCAAAAATCAAAATAATTCTGCGTAACATGCACATTGACTACTCTCAAATCATTTATCTAGACAGTTTCGACGCAGCAGTATCGAATGTTATTTTAAATCATGGTCTGGCAATTTATCCGCGAGAATTATCAATACCAAAAAAATATGATGATTGTCTCTGCTTTTTACCTCAACTGCCTGAACTGAAATATGACGTGGTGGCTATTTATAAAAATCCGGCTCTCGCCAATATTTTGGAACGTGCAACTGATTAGCAAATTCTAATGATGATAAATTAATTTCTGCTACCGCGTTTTTGGCAATGATTAAATATTTACTATTCCAACTTGCCTAATTTGCTTAAACCGCTGAATACAGTAATCAATATGGAACCGAACATACAGATAGCCGCAACAATAAATATTGCATGTACCTCCGCCTTAATGAGAAAACCGCTAATTAACGACATAATCGGTCCAATAATTCTAGTTAACGAAGTTGAAATTGATGTGATTGTGCCTTTATACCGGTCTGGAGTCTCTGCTTGAATTACAGTAAAAAAATTAGCTTGTGACCAGACACTACCAAACGAAACTAAAGCATAACCAAAAGTAACTAGTAGATATGACTGAACATTAAGCATAACTATAAAGCCAATCATTATCAGTGAAGCGATCATCAGCATTTGCGTACCTAATTTCAAATTTTTATTTATTTTTAAATAGACAGAGTTGCCAATAATACTGGCGACAGCGGCGACTGTGAAAAAGATACTAACGAGATTAACGGAAACCTGCATTTTTTGTTTTAATAAAAAAGTTAACATAGGCACAACCGCCTGAAAACCAACATTAGCCACAAAGAAACTGGCAATTAACCATTTAATGTTGTGATGAGCAAATAAAAAAGAAATTCCCTTCTTAGCACTTTTAATAAACGAATTGCTCTTTTTCAATAACTTATTTTCCCTATGCAATGGCTCATAGCCCTTAACAACATAAGTCAAATAGCCAAAGCTTAGAGCATCGAGTAAAAAACCACCGATATAATTAATTAAATTAATGACTATAGCAGCGATGCCAGGACCAAAAGTTTTTTGTAAAGAAGAAATCAAACCAACTTGACCAGAAACAGATGATAGTTCTTCTTTTTTAACTGATTCAGCTATGAATATTTGATATCCAGTCCAAGTAATTAAATCAAATGTGCCTAGCAGAAATACTACTAATAAAAGCCAATATATAGAAAAGTTTTTTATTACTAAAAACGGGGCAATAATAATCAGAATCATTTGCATGACTAATGACAACAACATAATTTTCTTGCGGGAATAGATGTCAAAAAGCGGTCCAATCGTCAATCCAAAGAGCGCCGTTGGCAAATATTCAACTGCCGTTAAAAGTCCCATGATAACTGATGAATGAGTTCTAGAAAGCATTAAAAGCGGAATTGCAAAGGTGTAGAATTGATCTCCTATTCCCGAAATAGCATAGCCTAAAAGTAATTTGTTTTTTTGTGATAAATTTTTCATTGTAACTTCTTTGTTATATCTATTAGTATCTATTAAAATTTATTATAGCGCAGATAAATTGACTTAATTGAAAATATATCAATATGACGCAAAACTTAGAATTATGCTCATATAAAATCAGTTTGGTCCTTCTATGCCGTGCGGAGACAAAATAAAGCCCTATGAATATTGATGTGAACCCTGAAATTAGGAGACAAGCTACCTGGAGGATCAGTACCGATATTAACAGTCATTGAGCCTCCAGGAGTGGTTGAAACCAAGGAACCATTAATCCGCAATGCATCAATTTCCATAGCCTTAACATAACTCCTTCAAGCAGGTTTCCTACAACTCTGCCTTTTGTAATTGCACTATAAAAGCCATTAGGGCCAATAAATTCAAGACCATTACCATTCATTTGCATTGGAGATACATCATTATTTTGTGCTGTTAGTGAATCAATGTTTTCTGGATTAAGAGAATTTCGATGTAACTGAATTACACCTGCACCTGGCGAAACAACAATATTTTTAATTTCTGAAAAATAACTATCCAATTCCTCTGCTTTATTATTAATATCAACGACTGCTAAATTAGTTAATTTTAGTTCTTGCACCAAATCTTTTCGTAGCTTTTCACGTTCTTTGCCTTCTAATAAATTCGTTAATATTTTCCGACCTAACACTATCACACCAAAAGTTGATATTCTGATCACATCGCCTTCGAATATCTTTTGCTACTTCAACCCAATGATTGATAAATTAATATTTGCCAACGTAAGCTTCTAAAAGATAAGTATTCTGTTGGTCATTATCGCCAAACACTACAATTGAGTTCTTGTGTTCAACCTCCCAGTCAACGCCAACATAATAAGTCAAGTTGTTCGGAGCAGAATCAACAATCATTGTATCTTTGTTGAAATCTGAATAAACAATACCTTCGTCGGTGACCCAAAGGTCTAAAAATATCGCGATCGTAGAACATACCTTTAGGTGTCTGTGATTTAAAGGCTTCAGCGCAGCCCTTAGCCAAGAATGTGTTGTCATTAATCGTAAAGGTAAACGACTTAATCCTGGCTGCTGGCGTGTGATTATCAATGTAATCTGTTTTAAACCAATGCCTTGGAATATCTGGGTTGGTATCACAAATTATCCTAGCTTGCTCAACCAAACACGTGATACGATTTCTTGGAAAACGTCATACACTGCCAGACTGGCTTCATTAACGGATGCCCCGTATGATGTCATACCACGTACACTATACATACCTCTTAATAATTCTGTATAAGCAGGTACAATGTCCACTCCAAACAAATGATAGTGACCATGCCTGTCTGTTTTAATCTCTAAGCCGAATTGGGACGCGAGGGTACTGATCACATTCGTGTAAATCGTATTCGAACTAAAGCCTACCAAAAAGTATAGGGGATGCGGATCATTCTTTGCTGCAGCTAACTTAGCTATTCCGCGAATCTCATACAGAAATATAAAGTTGTTGATGTAAGTTTTACCAGCACGCTTAGCACCAGCTAAAATCAGATACTTCCAATCATCGTGAAAGTAAGAGTGAAGCACATGTTGCTGCTTTTTAGTCAGTATCTTCATAATCCACTCCATTATGAACTTTATCCAATAAGTCATTAAGCACTTTATTATCTTCATTAGTTAATTGTTTCATTTCTCTTACATGCTCTTCTGCTAGAGTTGCTTCGTCGTTGGTCTTTCTTGTCTTAGCTTTATCTGATTCTGGGGTTGAATTGTCTGAAAACATGCTGGACAGTTTTAAAATGCTAGTTGCTGCCTGTAATCTAACCATTTCATACTTACCGTGTAAAAGATCAACCATCGTATTTAAAGCATTACTTTTATACTTAATTTTTTCCAACTTAGAAACATACTCAGCGGATGCATCTTTAAATCATTTTTCTTATTTCCATAAATTTATGGTGGGTCTTTTCCGTCCAACTCTTTCGGCAATTTCTTTCTCAGTATATTTTCTTTCAAACACCATTCTTATAGCTTTTTTGCGTCTTTCATCTAACTTTTCAAAAGCATTCAAATGTTCGATTTTGTTAGATTTTTTCACATCATTTCACCACCACCTTTAATTTTGCGTAAAAAAATAGCCGAGTTAGTAACTCGGCAAAATTAACCATTTATTTCCTTCTTATAGATTTCTTTTAAACTTTTTTCTACCTCATCGCATATTGACTGTATATTATTTAAATAATCAATTACATAATCTTTCTTTTGTAAAATTTCTTTAACCTCCTTAAGTGATAAATTATTTTTTTTAGAGACTATTGATAACTCTAACATAAAGTATATTTCAGGATAAATCTTACTCATAAAACAATTTGATTCTCTATATAGGTTTGTGAACTTTTTACTTAAGCAAGCATACTTTTTTAAAAACACATAATTATCAAGGTTCCATTCTTCAATTAAGACTCTAATGCTATATTGTAATTCATCTATCTTATTGAATTCTAAAGCTTTTCTTTTTGTCTTTGCTTTGGTCATTGTTTTATAAGTATCAAAATTATATTTACTTTGGGCTTTTGAGCGAACTATTAGATCCATTGTTTTTATTAATTTGGCCCTTAATTTAGATAAGCGTTCTAAGCAATCTAACTTAACTGCATTATCAATATCATTCTTCTTACTTTGTTTCAGCTGCCATTTTGTACTAAAAAATGCAAATGCTACCGTTAGCATACTTCCGAGATATGATCCAAAAAAACTTATCCAGTTCGTTTTTTCATTTGGAAAAATACATCCCAATACTAATGGAACTGTGAACAAGAATAAAATAACAAAAGTAAAAATTATTTTTGCGGAATCTTTAAATTCATCACTTTTCAAATAGTTTAATTCTTTTTCTCTACTATCTTTTTTATTCCAACCCATAATAAAAAAAACAACGCCAAAAGAAAAGAATAAAATTATAATTAATGATATTGGTTGCCAACTTGGCTTTATATAATTTGAAAATATTTTTACAAAAAAACATTTTAAATACAACTTAAATTTATTTATAGTATCATTTATAATATTCATAACATTCACCTCACACACATAATACAAAAGACTAGTCAAAATAACCAGACCTTTTGAGATGAATAAAATAATAATTCTCAATAGCTATTAAGAATTATTGGCCCATTCAGAAATTATCAAATTGAACCCTATCGCAATGTCCGAGAATCGAACTTACTCACGGTACCAGCATCGTAGCTCATATTTGCTCTAAAGTAGGCAATTGTCAAAAAGTACTTCATTATCGGAAGACCTTTGCCCTAGTCTTTCGATATTACCATAGTATAATGACTTCAATTTGGTCGAGCTTTGGTCATCCATGGTTTTCGAAATTCCATTGGTATCATCAAACACCCGTAAATCTTCTAAATCTAACCGCTCTGTAAAATTTCATCTAATTTATCTAGCAATACTTGTGAAGTTTGCATGTCCATTTGAATGGTAATTTTTCCATCTTGTGTCTTAAAATTCTTAATACTGCCTGCAAATTCTAATGTTATACCTACCATCATTATTTTCCTTTACATTAATTATGTGTCACTGTAATTTGACCATTGCAATTATTCAAATAATGATCTAATTTCACATCTTCAACATGAAACTTATTCGTTGCAAGTCTATCAAATTGATTAATACAATCAATCACGTTTTGTACCCGCAAATCTGGCTCATATAATCCTAACTTTCTGTATGCATCTTCATCATCAGAAATAGAATTAAAAGTCTCACATTTTTCAGTTTGTAATCGTTAGGTACATTGCCTTTATTAACAAACTTGCTTTCTTCTTTTTTAAACAATGTTTTTACCATTTATTTACCTCCTTAATACAAACAATCGTATACATTGGCTGCCCATCAGTATCAGTACAAATTTCTAAACCACCTTGTTGGCTAGCAACTTAATCCCAATACCTCTTTTTATTAAAATATGCTGATTCTAAAATTTGATTCATCTCTTATACCTCTTTCTTTACTGCTACTTCTTTGCAATTCGGCATTACGTAGAACCAATTGTTCTTCTTTTTCTTCAAATCAATTTTTTTCGATCATTCAATAAAACAACCACCTTAGTTCGTGGTCTGATTGAATAAAATTGTCTTATTCTAACTTCGACCACTTGATTTTTATCTTTATAAATACCATTCTTGACAATCACATCCTTTTTTGTAACTGTATTCATCCCGTCCAATACTGACTTAATAATATTGTCACAATCTGGCTTGTGTATTGGTCTTAATAGACCTAATTGGGGCATCTTTTGTTTTTTCTGGCTCCAGCTTTTAAGTATCTTCATGTAGGTCACAATCGACACATAGACTTCACCTTCGAACAGTTGTTCTTGATAAGCATTAGTTACCGCATAACGCACATTGTTTTCAAATTGCACTGTTGCTTTTTGTGTTACATCGCGGATAGTCCCTGAATATTTATTTCTAAAAACTCTTGCTGGTTATTTAATTCCTAAAATTTCAAAAATATTTTTGAGAAGTTTTATAGATAGATGTGCCATATCTCCATGAATAGCATAAATTACTTTAGACCGACTACCCTTAGGAATATTCATCAATTCGCACAATTGTTCTTGTTTCCAACCTCTTTTCGCTAGCTCAACCATAATTTTTGTTTCGATTTCTGACTTGACCTTTTCCAATTTTTCTTCTGTTGGCATTTATTCCACTTCTTTCTGTACTGTACAAATTTGTTCATCAACTTGTTACGAAACTTGTTGACAAAAATACGCATTAGTGCAAATAAATAAAGCGAAAATTGCGAAAAAGTTCAATTTTTTTGGAATAGTAAAATGACTGTATTCGAAAGGATTAAAATATTAGCTAAAAAGAGAGGCTTATCACTTGTAGAAGTAAATGATAAAGCTGGTCTTGGTACCAGAACAATTTACCATTGGAAAAATAAAACACCATCAATAGATAATCTAAAAGCTGTTGCAAAGGTATTCCATACTTCAACTAATTATCTATTAGGCAAAGATGAGTCAAGACATGAAACTGTCGATATAGATGATGATGTGCCACTAGCCTATCGAGGTAAGCACATCCCTAAAAAATACCTAGACTTAGTTCGCAATCTTATGGATAGTGACTTTGTAAAAGGGAAAAAGTCAAAAGATGAATAATTTAATTACTTATACTACATTAAGCTAAAAATCACGGTATCAGTTACGCTATAGTTGACTCAGATCCCACTAATCCTTCAATGTCATTTCACGAAACAAACAGAATGCTCACAAATGTGAGCTGGTACAATCCTGTCGAACTGACTTTTATCATTGACCTTGAAATCAGACACCTTATAAATGGCGATTCAGGTGATAACGGTTATACATACTCCTCTTCTAAAGGTTCACAAGAATGTACAGCTGACAAATTTTCACTTAAATTACTTTTTGATTATTTAATAAAAAATGCTGATTATTTTGACGAACCATAAGAATTCATTGAGTAATATGGTATCCCTATTAGAATGCTTGATGATGCCGCTAATCTTTTTCAAAAATATAATGACTTAATATTCTAGTTTATATGTATGATATTTAATCAGGAGGTAAAAATTATGAAGTACACCAAGCTTTTTCATTAGTAACTGCTGGTGTTATTGCACTTACATTTTTTGGAAGTATTAGCAATAACCAACAAGCAAACATTGTTTATGCAGCTAAAAAATATACATTCTCAAAATGTACATACAAAGTAGGTAAGAAAATAAAGCCAGGTAGATACATAATTAAAGCTATAAACGATTTTGGTAATGTGTCATCTAGTGGCGCTAAAAAAACAAATAATTTTGTAGTTCTTCTTAGAGATGGTAACGATAAAACTCTTGTTTATCCAAATAGTCATAAAATTGAATTAACTGAAAACAAAAAAAATAAAGTACAAAACCTAAATCAAATTAATTTAACCAGAGTATCGACCAAGAAAAAATATCGTTAATTGTTGCCAGTTGGTCAATGGAGAGCAGGTCGTGATTTTAAGTCACGTAAATATAATTAAGGCAATAAAAGGCTAAGGAAATATTCTATCAGACAATTTTTCATCCAAAAACTGGATAAATAAAATTTTAGGTACCAAGAACGATAAATCTACTGGCCAAGTTACTTAAACAAAGGTGGTACTTAGAAAAGGTACAGTCCTTGACACAGACTTAATCAAAATAAAATTAATTAAAAGATAGACAAATTTCTTACTATATTTAAGTAAAACAAAAAAGCCGTTAAGAACCCTGCCGGAAAACTTTGTCCTTAAAGACTTATCAATATAGACGCTGGGACAACTATGCCCTTTTGTCTACTCTAGTTTATCAAAAAATCGGAGGAATTAAGACAGTGGCATACTTCAAAAAAAGTGGTACCAAATGGCAAGCACAAATATCTTGGTATGATTCAGACAATAAGCGCCAGCATAAAACTAAGAGCGGTTTTGATACTAAACCTCAAGCACTGAAATGAGCCAATGAAATTGAAGTTACCAAATATAATAATCAAATTACCAATAAGGATCCTATTTTTGCTGAATATTTTCTTGAATGGGCTAATACTTACAAGAAAACTGGAACATCTAACAACATTAAAAATCGATACAAAACTATTTACAAACTACTTCTAGACTATTTTGGCAAATTAAAGGTAACTAAAATTACTAAACTCAAGTATCAAGAATTTATTAACTACTATGGTAAAGATCGTGTTAAAGATACCGTTAAAAAGACAGACGGTAGCATCCGTTCTTGTGTTAAAGATGCTATTAGTGAGGGCATCATTAGTAAAAACCTTACTGATAGATTAAAACTTACTTGGAATGATGAACGCACAATCAAAGTAGAATATTTAGAGTTTAATCAAATAAAATCTCTTAAAAATTCATTATTAAAAGACATAAAGCCAAATTACATTAGCAGATATATGTTATTAACCATTATCTATACATGCATGCGTCCTGGAGAAATAAGAGTCTTAACTTGGAACAATATAGATTTTAAGCATCTTGAAATTCACATAACAAAGTCGTGGGATTATGATAACAATAAAATTATTGATTACGATTCAAATGAAATTAATAAAGAAACAAAAAACAAGACCTCAACACGTGTGATAAAGGTTGACCAAAAACTCCTAGACATTTTGAACCAATTAAAAGCAAATAATCATGAAAGGTTATTTATCGATGAGTTGGGAACCATTCCTTCATCTAGCGCGGTAAACAAAGTATTACGAAAGCAATTAGATATATTAGGAATCAAGAAAAAAGGTTTCCATTTTCACAGCTTAAAACATACTCACGTTGCATTACTTTTATTTAAAGGGATAGATCTTTATTCCATTTCTAAAAGATTGCGTCATTCAAACATGAGTATTACTGCAAACACATATGCCTATATGTTAGACGAATTAAAACAAAAATCTGACAATCAAATCATCGAAGTGTTAGATGAAATATAACACGTTGGCGACCAAATGGCGACCACTAATAACAAAAAAGCCTATAACCACAAAGGCTATAGGCTTTTATTTATGGAGGTGAGGGGAATTGAACCCCTGTCCAAACGCATTCCGTCACTGACATCTACGATCATAGTTATATTATTTGAATTTCACTAGTCCAAAACGCCATATAACAGGGCTAATATGGACTAGCTAACCTGGAATGACTCTTTTTAACTATTCAGATGGGGTAGTTAAACGTAACTCACTAAGTTGATACTTGAATTCAGACGTGAGTAATCCGAAAACAAGCAACACATGCGCCTAAACTAGGCAGCTAATGCGTAAGAATTTTCTTTATTTGCAGTTATAAAACTGTGACGTTTTTACGTAGACGTGACCTACGAACCGCAGTCAATGCGAATCTACGCCTGTCGAATCCCAAAACACCCCCGCTTTAGGTAATACAATTATAGCATAATATAGCTAAATTGCCTAATACCAGAAGAAACCTTGCACTTTATCTAAAAAACAAATTGGTCAAAAGCCAAGGCAATTCCATCTTGATTATTTGATGCAGTTTCAAAGTTAGCTTGGTTTTTCGCTTCAGAAGAGCCATTTGCCATAACTACTGAAGTTCCTGCAACCCTAAACATAGGTATATCGTTTCGCTCATCTCCAATTGCCATCACTTCATTAGTTTCAAATCCTAGTTTTTTTGTCAAAAATTTAAGTGCCACCCCCTTGTTAACATCTGGATGCATTATTTCTAAAAAGTTATCGGCTGCTCGCACCACATAATTTTCTTTGCCAAAGGTTTTTACAACATTAGCTTCAACTTCGTCAAGCTTGACTTTTTCGTCAGCAAAAACAGCCTTAATTATTTGTTCATCTTTAGGTAGTTCATCAGGCCTTCTGATTAGAACACCAGCACTATTTTCCCACGCCTGGACAATAGTAATTCGATTAACATTTAAATTACTTGTAATGATTGCACTGTTTTCAGCGACAACATTTTAAGCCACGCCATGCTCTTTAGAATATTGGTCAATCTTTTCATAAGTTGTTTGATCAATTCCCAATTGTTGAAGAGTCTTACCTGTCACTGTCTCAATGACAGCGCCATTAAAAGTAACAACATACTGATTGTCTTGAACTATTCCTAGTTCATTCAAAAAATGCTTCACACCAGCTAATGGTCGTCCAGAGCAAAGTACTACCTTGATATTTCGCGCTACTGCCTTCTTAACTACTTCAATAGTAGATTGAAGTAACCTTCCCTGACTATTTAATAGTGTGTCATCAACATCAATTGCAACTAATTTAATCATTTATTTTTCCTTTACCATTTCCTTCAGGTTTACAGTTATTTTCTATCGCAGCCGACCATACTTTTGCAAATTATTTTGATAGTCAGACCAGCTCAGCCATCACTATTAAGTTTGTCTCGAAATTTTTGAGCCAATTTGTTTTTTGCCAATCAAATATAATATTTCATTATGATGATGCTTTGCTTTTCGAATACTATAATATCAAAAATAAACAAAAAAAGTCGCTAATTTTTTCTTAGCAACTTCTCTATTTTATTATAAATTTCATCATTAACTCAAGTGAGCTAAACGAACGACATCCCGTTCAATCATTAATTCTTCATCAGTTGGAATAACTAAAGCTTTAATTTTTGAATCTGGCTTCGTAATAAATTTCTCACCATTTGATTTATTTGCTTCTAAATCAGGGTTTAAACCAATAAATTCAAATGATTTCATGATATTTTCACGAATACCAGAATCATGCTCACCTACTCCAGCAGTGAAAATAATCGCATCTGCACCTTTCATTTCAACCATGTAAGAACCAATATATTGAATGACACGATTTACAAAAATAGCTCTAGCAAGATCAGCTTTTTTATCAGAATTTTTCTCTAGGTCACGCATATCTGAGGAAATCTCAGAAATACCTAATAGACCAGATTTATCATTCAAAATATCAATCATTTCGTTAATATCAATATGGTCTTTATTCATGATATATTGCAAAACAGATGGATCAACATCACCGGAACGAGTACCCATAGTGATGCCTGCTAATGGAGTGAAGCCCATAGATGTATCAAAAGACTTGCCACCTTTAACTGCAGTAATCGATGCTCCGGAACCAAGATGACAAACAATCAGTCTCAAATCCTTGGCATCTTTACCAAGCATTTGAGCCGCACGACCAACTATATAACGAACTGAAGTACCATGGGCTCCATATTTACGTACGCCATATTTTTCGTAATAATGGTAAGGAATTGAATACATGTAGTGAACAGGATCCAAAGTTTGGTGAAATGATGTATCAAACACGCCTACTTCAGGAACATCTGGTAGTAATTTCATAAAGGCTTCAATGCCTTTGCCTTCTGCAGGATTATGAAGGGGGGCATATTCTTTTAAATCATAAATTTTTTGTAACTTATCCTTGTCAATTAGTGCCGAATCGGTAAATTCTTCGCCACCCGCAACTATTCTATGACCTACACCAACAATTTCGCTTAGGTCATTAACAACATGGTATTTCTTCAAAGCCGAAAGCAATAAATTAACAGCAGTTTCCTGATCTGAAATTGCAACTTTCTCAGTATGTTTTTCGCCATTTGCCAGTTCAATTTGGAAAGAGGAACCATTAATGCCTACTCTGTCGGCAATTCCTTCTGCCAAAACCTTTTCTTCTGGTAAAGCAAACAACTTATATTTAAAAGAAGAGCTGCCTGAGTTGATTGCTAAAACTTTTTTCATAAATGTAATTCCCTCCATAAACTTGAATTTTTAACTTTTCACAAATCAATTAATATTTTTAGTATACCACTCATTTAGTTTAACATTAAGCTTTATTAGGTCTTCTTCCTTTTTAAACGAGTCTAACTTTGTGAGAAATACTTCACTATTTCTGGCATTTTTTCCATGATTTTGAAAAATTAAAATTGATCTTTGGTTAAATTTGTTTTGAAAAGCATTGTCAGGCAATTCAATTATTGACCGTAAAAAAACTTTTTCTGACAGCCAAGGCATGAAGTCACTGCCTCCTTTACCAGAAAGAATTGTCTGTGGTACGAGTAGAAAAGCATAACCAGCTGGCCTGAGGTTCTTAATAATTTGTTCTATAAATAAAAGGTGAGCAAGCGAATGACCTTTCACAGATTTAGTAGCAAAATTAGCAGCATTATCATCAACCGGATAATAACCTACAGGCAAATCACTTACAACAACATCTGGGCTGGGAAACATCCAAGGAGTTAAACCATCTTGACAAAACATTTCAATATCAATTTTATTCAAATGGGCTGCAATATCTGCAAAGCTTAGCATTTCTTCATCATTATCAATACCATAAAGTTCAAAATCCGCTTTAGAATGGTTGGAATTTTTTAGTTGTCTGACTACAGAAAATAGCAAATTGCCAGTGCCAATTGCCGGGTCAGCAATAATTAGTTTTTCTTTTGGCAACAGTTTGAGCATAAACATAGCGATAACAGTAGCAATAGCAGGTGGAGTCGGCATTTGATTAACATCTAGCCCATCTTCATTAACAGCTTTTAAAACTAACAAAGTGAAGATTTGTATCTTAATTTTTGGTGAAAGCTGATCGTAGTGCAAATTAGCATACTTTTGACTCAATTTTTGAACGGTCTCTTTGTCAGGAGCTCCCAACTCAACTTTTATCTGATTATTTTCTAAATTGTCAAAGGTTTCAACTAGAGCATCACCCAAAGAGACATTCAATGCTTCTTGTAAACACTTAACACAATCCAAAAAATTATTAAAAAGTTTTTCTATATTATCCATAATTTCTTCCCCTTATCTCCTAAACATTTTAATTTTAATAGAAACAAGGTTATAAGAGCAAGCAAATCAATTATTAATCAGATATTCAATCAATAAAAAATTATTTTCCATACTTTCCTGATAAACTTCTAAATAAAATTGAATAAAAATCAAACAGGTAGTCAAAACTAAGACACTACTTAAAAGTGCGTTACCTCTTATTTTCCAACTTTTGCTTTTTATCATTTACTACCTTCTTCTTCAAATTGGGACGAGAATTAAATTTAAAGTATAATTCAGACTTTCTACCATCTTTTTCCATTACATTTATTTTAATCAACCTATCTTTTGTAAGAAAATCAGCTTTTTCAACATTCAGTAATAAAGGCATGTGCCCTCCTTTAGGTGTTGTCACACGTACCATATCTTTGTATAGCGTCAAATAATAGGTAGTTGTCTCATTCTTCTTATTTGTTTTTACAAACACTGCTTTTGAGAAATTTGAATCTTTAGGTAAGGTATAAGCCTTTATACCCTTTTCTTCATTTATAAACCGATTTAATTGCACATATGAAAAAACAACATCATCTGTTTTATGGTGTGCTTTATTAGCTAATGTCAATGTCTTTAACAAATTTTGTAACATCAATACTACAATTAAGGTAATAAGAACTGAGAGCATTGCTTCAGCTAAAATAAAGCCTTTACTTTTTAATTTCATATTTTTTATTATTTTTTACATCGAGAATTTTTTTATTATCTACAAAGCGATAAAGGCGGTCATGTACCATTACCTGTTTAACGTTGGTTTTTTTCATCACGTTCCAAGCGTAAGTACGGTCAGTTTTTTGCTCAATTTTCCTTTCAATAAGTCTACTTTCCCCAATTATTAATTCTACAGTGGTAATTCCAATACATGCGATTATTAATCCAATCATGCTTTCCATTACTAAAAAGCCACACATTTTTTTATGAATCATTTATAGCACGTCCCCAAGTCATTTGTAATTTTATCTTTCGTGTATTTTTATCGTTACTGATGGTAATAGTATGAGGAGCCATTGAACCGGTAGTTGATATTCTTAAAATAGACAAATTATAAACATGTATTGGCTGGCTTATTTTTAATGATTTAAAGTAATTATCTCCGACAAATTCTATTTCTTTCAAATCCGGAAAATATTTAATAACACATGCTTGTTTACTTGTTGCTGAAACACGAGCGGCTTGTTCCACTGCACTCCTAATTTCTCCAACTGTATTCTCTAAAATTAATTTTTCTTTATAAGCATTTAACTCTATTGCACCTATTCCTGTGATGATTATTGCTATGGCCAAGGTAATAACCATTTCTACGAGAGTAAATCCTTTTAAATTAACTTTATTTAGCATTCTTTTCAACGATACCATCTTTTACAGCATAGTCCTTCGACTTTGTCAGTTGCTTCTTAGTTAGATAACCATCTGCAAACATGTTCTGAAAACTGATTGTTTTACCATTACGATCTTTATCATCTTCGTATAAAGTTACTTGAGTTTGTAAAGTTGATTTAAAGGCGTCATCTGTTTTTCTATTTGCATTGTTTTTTTGTTTTGCTAAGTTCGGAGCAATAATCACTAAAAGCATCATAATTATTGCAACTACAACTACCATTTCTATTAAAGTAAATCCCTTAGCTTTACTCTTTTTCGATATCAAATTTAGTATTTTTTTCTTCATCATTATTCCTCAAATTTTTTGCATCATTGCATACATTGGTAATAATAGCTTCAAATATAAGCCAATAATGCATAATCCAATTAAAATAAAACAAAAAGGTTGTATATTTACAATTAACTTTTCTATTCTTTGTGCTAATTCATTAAAAAGTGCGTGTCCTAGAAGCATGAATTTTTTACTTAAATCTATTTTCTTTGAACCGGTTTGTAATAACAAAAGTAATTCATTCGGTAAAAAATCCTCTTTTTTGATTATTAAGTCAGGACTTATTCCCTGAGCCAACTGCTTAACCACACTCAAGCCAATTTGTTGTTGTAATGAGCCCTCCACCTGCATAGCAGCATAATCACAAATTTTTTGTAAAGAGAACCCACTCGCAAGCAAAAGTCCTACATCGTAAATTAAAATATATTCCACATATATTTGCACTAAGGGCCCAATTATAGGAAAATGCCTCAGTTTACGTAGAGAAATATAATCTTGTTTTTTTAGTAAAAGCAAGACTTTACTCATAAAATAAATTATTACTAAGCAGGAAAATAATAAAATTAACAACATATAATCGCCAGTATGTTCACCAGATTCAGCAAATTGATTTGCGACAAAAGTTTGCATAAATAGTAAAAGGAAAATCATCATCAAAACTAAAACAAAGGGATAGGTCAGCTCAGATTTTAGTTTTTTAAGCTGATCATTTTTCAAGCGATTCAGTGTGGCAATTTGAGTCAGGCATTCTGTTAAATTTCCTTGTGCCATTGATAATTCGATTTGAGTTACTATTGTTTTAGAAAAACCTAACTTTAACATTTCTGAACTCAATTTCTTTCCTGCTTGAATTTCAGTACACAATCTAATAAAAATATTTTTGTGATTTGGCCATATTACTGGCATCATTTCTAAACTCGCATTAAGGGAAAAGCCGTTAGATAAACTATTTTGTAAATATTCCAAAAATTCTAGTCGTTCTTTACTCGTTAATTTATCCTTGTTGATATTGCTCAAATATTTGCGCACTTATTTTCCCTCTTTCTTTGAGCTCACTTAAATTTTCTGGCCAAGAGACAAAATCTGCCCTTTTTTCTTGGCTAATATCTTCTTGCAATTGGGAGCCGCTATCAATATCCATCAAACAGGCAAAACCATCTGCTGTAGGTAAAAGGCGTTGATAACATACAGCCGTCAAACAGTTATACAAATCTGCTGTACTAACGTGCAAACTTTCTAATCTAGAAATAGTTTGTAAAGTGCTTTTGGCATGAACCGTAGCAAAGACAAGGTGTCCACTTAAAGCTGCATCTACAGCTAATCTTGCAGTAACTTTATTTCTAATTTCTCCAATAATCAGAATGTCTGGTCGATGGCGCAAAGATGCTTCAAGTAGTCCCTCATAGCTAATATCAGCTGCTAAATTAACCTGCGTTTGCAAGAAATCCGCCTCTTGAATTTCAACAGGATCTTCAATAGTCATTACCATTTGGTTTTTACCTACTATTTTTGCCAAATTATACATAGTAGTTGTTTTACCCGACCCAGTTGGCCCACTGGTAATTATCAATCCCCTTCTTCTAGTTAAGTCTGTTAACTTTTCAATTTGCCTATTAAAAAAATATTTGCCAGAATCAATTTGATAGATAATCCTAACAACTAAAGATTCATTATCATTAAAGTCTCCAATGCTGGAAAGTCTTAAATAGTACACAACATTTTTATACTCATATTCAAAAGCACCCACTTGAGGTCTCCGGTGTTCAGCTATATCCATTTGAGCACTAAATTTCAAAAAATTAATTATTTCTTTCCCTTCATTCACTGAATATTGAGCTTGATTTTTGATTCCTGCAATTGTTCTAAAATTTACCGCTAACTTATTTCTCTGCAATAAGAAAAAAATATCACTTGTACGTTTATTTATTGCTTCTTCAATCAAATTGTTAACTGTATCCTTGATTCTCATCAATTCACTCCTTTTCTTTGTACTAATATTAAATACGCGAAATTGAGATAAAACTTTTAAAAAAATTTACGAAAAAAACATGATCCCTAAATTTAAGAATCATGTTAGATATGTTTTTACTATTTAAATATTACTAATTAATATAATTTGAAATTTCAATCAAATTCTGGTCTGGATCTCTTACATATATTGAACGAATCTTACCTTCTGCTCCAGTTCTAATTACAGGTCCCAAAACAATAGGTAAATTATTTTTTTCGAATTCATCCAGTAAATTATCAATCGGTGTATCACTAATTAGGCAGATATCACCAGATCCAGGTGTTGGATAGGCAGCTTTAGGGTCTGTTTCATGATCTACTTCGTGCAAATTAATTTTTTGATGTCCGATCTTCAAAGCAGCTCTGCCATCTTGAAAATTAATTGTTTCAATACCAAAATAATGACGGTAAAAATCAGTTGTTACGTTTATATTGTTAACTGTTAATACTAAATGATCTATTCGTACTATAGCCATTGGATAAGCTTCCTTTCGCTTTTTACTCTGCAAATAACATAATTCACTAAACTTATTTTAAAAGTTGTTTAAACAATAGAGCGATGTGTACAGCATGTCTGTCTTAAATTAACTTTAAAATAATATATATTATTAGTATATACTAGTAATAACTAAATTTTATATTTAACATATTACGCTGGATTACCTTATAATTTTAGAGTTAATGTTCTCCTCATTAAAAACCTAAAAATTCAACCAATGGGATATGTTATTATAGCTAACAGAAAATTAGCCATTATTCTAGTATTTTTTAGATGAAATATTGTATTAAATTTGATCAACGAAAATATTGACAAAAGGTAAATAATTAAAGACTCAATATTAAAATGTATTAATCTTCTTTTTAGCTTAATTATGAAAAACGTTAATTTAGTAATAAAACTGTTATCTTAATTAAAAGGGAGTTTTTTTATTAAGCTCCCTTTTTTAATTTTCGATTTTAAATTATTAAAACTTATTTCTCATTTTTTCGTTTTAAAAATCTTAGAAGTTCATCTCCTAGCGTACCAATTAACATCAAACCACCTAAAGTTATTAAAGACATGTCAGAATTCTTTTCTTTGCCTGTCCGTGGTAATGTACTTTCTTGGTTATCGGCATTATTTGATGCATTTATACCGTTCAAACCGTTACTGCCGTTCAAACCGTTACTGCCGTTCAGACCATTACTGCCGTTCAAACCGTTACTGCCGTTCAAACCGTTACTGCCGTTCAGACCATTACTGCCGTTCAGACCATTACTGCCGTTCAGACCATTACTGCCGTTCAAACCGTTACTGCCGTTCAGACCATTACTGCCGTTCAGACCATTACTGCCGTTCAGACCATTACTGCCGTTCAAACCGTTACTACCGT
Organism: Lactobacillus sp. ESL0260; assembly: GCF_003692935.1. Lineage (NCBI taxonomy): Bacteria > Bacillati > Bacillota > Bacilli > Lactobacillales > Lactobacillaceae > Lactobacillus > Lactobacillus sp. ESL0260. The sequence goes on along the minus strand of NZ_REHO01000010.1, from coordinate 1,816 downwards.
TGGAGCCGTTGCTGCTACCATTAGAGCCGTTGCTGCTACCGTTGGAGCCGTTGCTGCTACCGTTGGAGCCGTTGCTGCTACCGTTGGAGCCGTTGCTGCTACCATTAGAGCCGTTGCTGCTACCGTTGGAGCCGTTGCTGCTACCGTTGGAGCCGTTGCTGCTACCATTAGAGCCGTTGCTGCTACCGTTGGAGCCGTTGCTGCTACCGTTGGAGCCGTTATTATTTATCTTGGTATATTTAACCGTGATCGTGATGTCTTGATCAGTTGACTTCACCTGCGTCCCTTTTACTACTTTGATATCAGCTTCATATCCAGTTACTTCTGGTGAGTTGACATCTTTAAAGGCAGCACTTGCCGGACTCCATGGACCATAAGTGGTCTCCTTGGTTACGAAGTCCACTGTACCCTCACGGGTAAACTTGACTGTTTGTACGTTTTCAGGCACCTGTGTTGGCGTGCCAACATACTTGATAGTCTGCTTAACTTCTTTAATGAGGTTCGCGTCATCATTTTTACCTGTCAGCGGATTGTTTTGCCCTGGTAGATAAGTTTGTTTCTTGTGCTTCATCTTAACGACGAACTTTTGCGAAGCGTCATTAAATACTTTATCCCCGCCATCAGTAAAACCATCAGAAGCTACTTCATAGCCCGCATTGATTAAGTCATTAATAGTCTTGTCGTGCTCATCATGAGGAATCTTTTGACCCTCCTTGCCTGCAAGATTATTAGAAGCAATCACCTTGTTGTTATCGTCAACGTCTTGGTATTCAATAACCGATTGCTTATTATTTATCTTGGTATATTTAACCGTGATCGTGATGTCTTGATCAGTTGACTTTACCTGCGTCCCTTTTACTACTTTGGTATCAGCTTCATATCCAGTTACTTCTGGTGAGTTGACATCTTTAAACGCAGCACTTGCCGGACCCCATGGACCATAAGTGGTCTTCTTGGTTACGAAGTCTACTGTACCCTCACGGGTAAACTTGACCGTTTGTACGTTTTCAGGCAGTGGTGTTGGCGTACCAACATACTTGATAGTCTGTTTAACTTCTTTAATGAGGTTCGCATCATCATTTTTACCTGTCAGCGGATTGTTTTGCCCTGGTAGATAAGTTTGTTTCTTGTGCTTCATCTTAACGACGAACTTTTGCGAAGCGTCATTAAATACTTTATCCCCGCCATCAGTAAAACCATCAGAAGCTACTTCATAGCCCGCATTGATTAAGTCATTAATAGTCTTGTCGTGTTCATCATGAGGGATCTTTTCACCCTCCTTGCCTGCAAGATTATTAGAAGCAATCACCTTGTTGTTATCGTCAACGTCTTGGTATTCAATAACCGATTGCTTATTATTTATCTTGGTATATTTAACCGTGATCGTGATGTCTTGATCAGTTGACTTTACCTGCGTCCCTTTTACTACTTTGGTATCAGCTTCATACCCAGTTACTTCTGGTGAGTTGACATCTTTAAACGCAGCACTTGCCGGACCCCATGGACCATAAGTGGTCTTCTTGGTTACGAAGTCTACTGTACCCTCACGGGTAAACTTGACCGTTTGTACGTTTTCAGGCAGTGGTGCTGGCGTACCAACATACTTGATAGTCTGTTTAACTTCTTTAATGAGGTTCGCATCATCATTTTTACCTGTCAGCGGATTGTTTTGTCCTGGTAGATAAGTTTGTTTCTTGTGCTTCATCTTAACGACGAACTTTTGCGAAGCGTCATTAAATACTTTATCCCCGCCATCAGTAAAACCATCAGAAGCTACTTCATAGCCCGCATTGATTAAGTCATTAATAGTCTTGTC
>NZ_REHO01000009.1:0-29586 GCF_003692935.1 Lactobacillus sp. ESL0260 | reverse complement strand
TATATTTAACCGTGATCGTGATGTCTTGATCAGTTGACTTTACCTGCGTCCCTTTTACTACTTTGGTATCAGCTTCATATCCAGTTACTTCTGGTGAGTTGACATCTTTAAACGCAGCACTTGCCGGACTCCACGGACCATAAGTGGTCTCCTTGGTTACGAAGTCTACTGTACCCTCACGGGTAAACTTGACTGTTTGTACGCTTTCAGGCACCTGTGTTGGCGTGCCAACATACTTGATAGTCTGTTTAACTTCTTTAATGAGGTTCGCGTCATCATTTTTACCTGTCGCCGGATTGTTTTGTCCCGGAATGTAGCTTTGCTTAAAGTGTTTTAAATTAACAATAAATTTTTGCGAGTCGTTACTAAATACTTTATCCCCGCCATTGGTAAAGCCATCAAAAGTTACTTCATAGCCCTGTTGGTTTAAAGTAGTAATCGTTCTATCATGCTGATCACGAGGGATTTTATCGCCTTCATTACCATATAAAGTATCAGAAGCGATCATTTTACTACCAGACTGATCACTATTACTATCAAGGTCATAATACTCAATAACTGTCTTTTGACTTGATCTACTGTACTTAACCGTGATCGTAATATCTTGATCAGTTGACTTTACCTGAGTTCCTTTTACTATACTGGTGTCAGGTTTATACCCTGGAAATTCCGGTGAATTAACATCCTTAAAAATTTGACTTATTGGATTCCACGGACCATAAGTGGTCTCCTTAGTTACGAGATCTACTATTCCCTCACGGGTAAACTTGACCGTTTGTACGTTTTCAGGCACCTGTGTTGGCGTGCCAACATACTTGATAGTCTGCTTAACTTCTTTAATGAGGTTCGCGTCATCATTTTGCCCAGTTGCTGGGTTGTTTTGCCCCGGAATGTATCTTTGTGTTTTGTGTTTTAAATTAACAATAAACTTTTGCGAGTCGTCATTAAATACTTTGTCCCCGCCACTAGTAAAGCCATCAAAAACTACTTCATAGTTGTTTTTATTTAAAGTAGCGATAATTTCATCATGTTTACTACGTGAAATTTTATCTCCTGCAGTACCGATTTCAGTATTAGAATTCAACAACTTATTGTTGGCATCAAGATCGTGGTATTCAATTATAGCTTGTGGTTTACTCGCATAATCAAAACTTTTGAACTTAAATATATGCTTAGTCGGTAAAGTTCCAGTTGAGGCAGAAATTGTAAAGTAAAGGTATTGGTTAGCACCATTAAATTGGATTTGTTTAGATGAAGTATAGGTTTGTCCATTAATTGTAATCTTTACTGTAAGTGTCTTATTACTTGCTGTATAGTTTAATGTAAAAAAATTGTCCTTTCCTTGATTAATATAAGTGTAGGGAACAGTAAAGAGACTATTTTTGCTAGTATCAATACTGCCCAATCCAGTGTTATCAGTAGTAACAAATGCTCCATATGCACAATCTTTTGGCGCAATTCCATCATCCTCTGGACCAAGTAACTTAGGAGTGTCAGTTGAATAATTATGCCAAGTATCGAACTTCCAACCTATAGCATTAGGTATGCCATTAATACCTAAATTTCCACCAGTTTTGCCGACTTGGTTTTTTTCTCCAGTATAAAAGGCAAATCCAATACCATCAGCAATACCGGAAGCATTATCAACTTTCGTCGTTGTTCCAAAGTTCATATATCCGGAAAGGGTAAAGTTCCGAGTTAAGTCAATCGGGTCCTTGAAGGTGATATTACCTGCTTGCCAACTGTCACTTGTTAAAATTTGATTACCAACTGGTTTTCCGTCACCATCCGTGGAAATAGTATAATTTCCCGCTGTAGCTGCACTACCATTTTGTTGAAAATAGTTTAAATAATTATTCGGGTCTACATGAATACTATTTGCACTCCTTGTACTTATAGTTTGATTCCCATCATTTGACTGATCAGCAATAAAATTATTAGCACTAAAATTGTCAGTCTGAGTAGTTTCAGCATTAAGCTGATTTTCTTTTGTGTAATTTTCCTGGTTAACGTTATAGCTACTCTCTCTCTTTAAATCTTTTTGATCCAGAGTCGAATTACTATATTCAGTATTAGCCTCTTCCTTTTTCATGATTTTAGATTTAAATGTACCACTACCAGTTTTGGTACCCTTCTTCAGTGGATCAGACTGAGAATTTATTGGTTTTTGCTTTGTTGTACTATGTTGCTTTTTGATTTTTTTAGTCTTTAAAGAAGAACTTCCAACTTTAGTCCCCTTCTTTAGTGAATCAGACTGAGAATTTATTGGTTTCTGTTTTATTGCATTATGTTGCTTTTTAACTTTTTTAGATTGAGTAGAATGTCTTACAATTCTACATCTTTTCTTTAATTTTACTGTATTAGATTTAGGAGTAGTTTTTGCACGTTTAGTTACTTTAATTTGTCCACTTGGTACTTTAGCTGCATGAATCACTTCTGGATTGTTTACAGCCAAAAAATCCAGAGCGGCCACAGTAGCACCACTCATCAAAAACTTTTTTCCCTTTTTATAGAATTTTTTTGATTTTTTCATATATTCTCGCTTCTCTAATATATAAATAACAATTGTAAGGCTTTATTATTCATCCAAACGGGAGAGTATAAAGTGAATTTTTTGGTTTCTTTTCAAAAAATATAACAATCCAATTTTTCTTTTAAATAAGGTAGATTAGAGTCAAATTGGTCTGAAACAAATTAAATCTGTTGCCCAGTTTTCGTGTCTATTATCCGGCCTCTGACCTTCAAAATAGTCACTATCCTACTTTATTTGGTAATTTGTTTGCTTTTTCAACTACCACAAGTGATACTATTTATGTAAGCTAAAAAAGTAGTCAGACTTCACACTTCGGCTACTTAATTAACTAACACAATAATGAAATTTTTGTGCTGTCCACTACGTGAACAATTTTATTATATTACCAGATATGGTAGCGGTCAAGTACAAAAAGCAATCATTTATGATACTTTTTGAAGGAAGAATTAAAAATGAATGTTTACTCCCGTATTTTTGATACTGCCAAAAAACATGGAATGTCCGTTAAAGAATTGGCAAGAAAAGCCGATATCGGTGAAAATAGTATTTACCGATGGAAAACCATTAAGCCCTCAATTCAATCATTAACAAAAGTAGCTAAACAGCTGCATGTTACGACCGACTATTTATTAGGTCAAAAAGAAAGTGATAGTAATTACTGCATAGATATAGCTGATGAAAATATTCAACTGTTGTATCATGGGCAAAATGTACCAGAAAAATATATTAAGATGCTTCGCTTCATTATGGAAGAAGATCAAGAAGAAATGGCCAAAGATTAAAAAACAATTTTTTAAAAAAGTGATCTTCTTTTTCACTATATTTTTATTAGATTTTAAGTAAAAAAGAAGCATATAAAAGTATACCTATCCTTTTATATGCTTCTTACTTTAGTCATTTAATAAAAATATCTTTTATATTTAGTCTTCATCTGCAGCTGCTGTATAGACATTCTGAACATCATCATCATCTTCCAGAGCATCTACCAAATGATCGAATTGTTCTTTTTTATCATCTGGAACTGGAGTAGTTGTTTCAGGTATCATTGTTAATTCAGCATTAGCAAGTTTATAACCAGCTTTTTCAAGTGCATCGCGTACTTGAGCAAATTGCTTAGGGTCTGTGTAAATTTCATATGCATCATCGCTGGTTTGCAAGTCATCACCGCCAGCATCCATTACATCAAGTAACATTTGATCTTCATCAGCATCAGTTGTTGAGCGGTCAATAACAATGTAGCCCCTACGATTGAACATATATGCAACAGAACCCGTAGCACCAAGAGAGCCACCATTTCTGGTAAAAGCAACTCTAACTGCAGAAGCAGTCCGGTTCTTATTATCGGTTAATGCTTCAACAAATATTGCTACACCGCCTGGAGCATAGCCTTCATAAGTAATTTCATCATAATGCTCGTCTGAATTTCCCTCAGCCTTTTTAATGGCACGATCAATATTAGATTTAGGCATGTTATTTGCATGAGCCTTATCCATTACCATACGCAAATTAGGATTTCCGGAAGGGTCAGGACCACCATTCTTTGCAGCCATATAAATTTCACGAGATAATTTTTGGAAAATTTTACCCCTCTTTGCGTCTTGCGCATTCTTGCGGCCTTGAATATTGTGCCATTTTGAATGTCCTGACATTTAAGAATCCTTCTTTCTTTTGATAGCGTATTAACGATATTATCTTACCGCATAGCACCACAAATTTCAATACTAGCAATTATTTAGCTTCACTTTTTAACATAAATTAATCCGTTTTCATTAAAATAAGTTTATCTTGACTCTGGTCAATTTTTTATTTAATTAGTAAAATAAAAACATTAATTGTTTTCAAAGGAGAGAGTTTTAGTGGAGGAAATAAATTCAAACAAGAAATACATATCTTGGCCAGTCTTAACCCTGATGGCTTTTTGTACCGTGATCGGGCTGGACGATATTATGTACAACTTTCAAAATCAGGGAATGCCGGTTGTTACTTCATGGATTATCATGTGTTTGTTTTATGTCATTCCCTATTCATTAATGGTGGGCCAACTGGGATCTGTTTTTAATAATGAGGGTGGCGGTTTATCATCCTGGGTTCGTGGAACTAACGGAGAATTTCTCGGCTATTTTACTGCCTGGACATACTGGGCAGCGTCAATTCCTTATGCCGTTGATTCAGCTAACGAAATAATCGTTGATATTGGCTGGGCTTTGACCGGTTCTGAAAAGTTTCAAAGTCAAATTTCTAATACCAAATTCGCTTTGATGACCTTTGCGATGTTCATTATTTTCATTATTGTTGAACATTACTTTTCTCACTCAATGGAAGTTCTTTCTACTATTGGTGGTGGATTAATGCTCATCATGACCTTGATGTTTGTTTTCTTGGCTTTCTTGGGACTAGCAAAATCCGGTGGTCACATGGCAACACAGCCTTTTACTTGGCGGACACTTATTCCCAAGTTTGACATGCATTACTGGACAACTATTGCAATGCTTATTTACGCACTGAATGGTTGTGAACTGGTGGCACCCTATGTGACTAAGATGAAAAAGCCTAAGTCTGATTTTCCTAAAGCAATGATTGCTTTGGCATTAATGACTATTTTTCTAACAGTCTTTGGCTCTTTTGCTTTGGGGATATATTTTAACAGCTACCATATTCCAAATGATTTAAAAATGAACGGCGCTTATTACGTTTTTGACATGGTAGGACACCAATATGGCTTAGGTAAAACTTTGCTCTACGTTTGGGCCTGGACATCTGTCTTTTATAATGCCGCTTTATTAGCTGTTCTTCTTGATGCCATGACTAGGATGCTCATTTCTGATACTGGCGATAAGTATATGCCTCAGTTTTTACAGAAAAAAGACAAAAATGGTCTACCTATTAATGGCTATGTTTTAACTGTTTCTTTATCAGCTTTTATCATGCTGTTAGGTATCTTCCTACCAGATATGAATGATATCTTTAACTGGCTGTTGAATTTGAATGGAATTATTTCTCCAGGTGTAACTTGCTGGATCTTCTTCTCTTTCATGCAGATCAGGAAAAACTCGCAAAAGTTTACTTCAGACTACGTTTTTATTAAGAATGACAAGCTGGGATACCTTGCTGGTTTATTTTTACTAATAGTGACTGCTGCGGCAACTATTTTAGGAATCGCACCTCAGGACATTAAAAAATTTAGTGGCTACTGGTGGTATGAATTAATAATCAATATTGTTGCTATCATTGTATTAATCGGCTTAGGTGCTATTTTACCAAGTATCAGAAGACGTGAAGAAGAATACGGTATTGCATTTAACAAGAAGCAATGGACAACTATTTTTGTTTTGATAATCGGTTCTATTATTTTTGATCTATACCTTGGTGAGAAAAATACACTATTTCACAATGCCGCAATTAATTTTGGTCAAATTAAAATTGGTGTAAATATTGTCATGATTATTATTGAAACAATTTTGGCAATCCTAGTTTGTTGGCTTGTCGGCAGAAGAAAACCTACTCAGGTGAACAACGAAATTTAGCTCTATTCTCCGAAACTTTTTTAGTTTCGGAGTTTTTATATATCAAAAATTTAGTTAAAAGTGCTTTCAAAAATAGCAGTACTCAACATTATTTCTCCCACATTGGTTAAAATATCCAAATATCTACTATATAATAGTAATGACTGAAATAAATTAAGGAGATCTAAATGAAAAATATTCCCTTTAAAGCTGTAGCCGTTGACATGGATGGAACCTTTGAAAATGATGAAAAACAGTTTGATCATGAGCGCTTCGAAAAAGTCTTAACTAAATTGCGTCAAAGACACATCCACTTTATCGTCTCCAGTGGCAGACCATTATCGCGTTTACGTCAAGATTTTTATGAATTTTTAGATCGGATTGATATTGTCGCTGATAATGGTTCAATTTTAACGAAAGACAATCAAATAATAGTTCGCCATGTGTTTACTTATAAAACTGGCATAAAATTAATTAATTTTATTCAAACCAATTATCCTTATGTTCAAATTGCTGCCAGTGGCTTGAACAACTCATATCTGAGTAAAAAGGCATTAAGTAACTTTAAAAATTTGATGCATTATTTTTATCCTAACGCCTGTGAAATTGGCGATCTTATTAATATTCCAACAAGTGATAGCCTAACCAAATTGACCTTAGAGTGCTCTGCTGAACTTGCACACGAATTAGAACTAAAATTCAATCAGACAAATCCAGAAAGAATTCATTGTACTACCAGCGGTTTTAATAATATAGATGTAATGCCGAGTGGAGTTAATAAGGGACAGGGTTTAAAATATTTCCTGCGTTATTTTAATGTTAAACCTGAAGAATTAATTGCTTTTGGCGATGGTTTAAACGATCAAGAAATGATCGAATTAGCGGGATATAGTTATGCAATGAAAAATGGACATGAAGACCTTAAAAAAATTGCTAAATATGAGGCACCGTCTAATAACGAAATGGGCGTATTGCAAGTATTAGAGAGCTATTTAGATTAGAATAAGAATATGAATATTGTTTTAAAAATGATAAGGACAAATTTTCATGAGTTATATTGACGTACGACACAACTTTAAGCGTTACCATACAGGAGATACAGAAATATTAGCTAATAATGATGTTAGTTTTACTGTTGAAAAAGGTGAACTGGCCATTATTTTGGGTGCATCCGGTGCTGGTAAGTCAACTATTCTAAATATTTTAGGTGGAATGGATACCAACAGTTCCGGTGATGTCATTATCGATGGTAATAATATTGCTAAATATAATAAGCGGCAGCTGACAAGTTACCGCCGGACTGATATTGGCTTTGTATTTCAATTTTATAACTTAATTCAAAACCTCACAGCAAGAGAAAACGTTGAGCTGGCATCAGAAATCGTCCCTGACGCACTTGATCCGGTAAAAACTTTGGTTGACGTAGGTCTCAAAAACCGCATTAATAATTTTCCGGCAGAATTATCTGGTGGTGAACAGCAAAGAGTAGCAATCGCTCGCGCTATTGCCAAGAATCCTAAAATTTTACTTTGCGATGAGCCCACTGGTGCACTTGATTACCAAACGGGAAAAAGCGTTTTACAAACGATTATTAATATGAGCCGCAATAACGGAACTACAGTAGTTATAGTTACGCATAATAGCGCTTTGGCCCCTCTTGCTAACCGGGTAATTCACTTCCATGATGGCAAGGTTACGCAAATTGAAGAAAATTCACACCCCGATAGTGTTGCAAATGTTAAATGGTAGAAAAGGCTAATCATGAATAAAGTTATTCTAAAAGATTTTTGGCGATCAATTAAGCATACCAAGGGCCAATTTGTTTCTATCATGGGACTCATGATGATCGGTGCCTTTGCTTTAGTTGGTTTAATGGTTACCGGCCCGGATATGCGCGATACTGGCAATCATTATGCACAAAAGCTTAATACAGCTGATTTAACGGTTATTTGTAATTATGGTTTAGATCAGAAAGATACACAAAAGATCAAGAAAACTAAGGGCTTGCAGGCTGTGGAGTTTGGTTACATGACGGATACCGTCATTAAAAATAGTCAGGAAAGCTTTCGCATTTTTTCTAAGCCCAATTCTGTAGGTAAATACGAAGTTCGCAAAGGTCACTTGCCCACTAAATCAAACGAAATTGCTTTAGCAGACCATTATTCTGGTAAATATCAAGTTGGTCAAAAAATCAGTTTTACTGAAAAGAAAAATGTTTTAGGTACGACTCTTTTAAAACGAAAAAGTTTTAAAATTGTGGGCTTTGTGCGCTCTAGTCAAATTTTATCCAATGTCAATTTAGGCCAAAGTAATAGCGGCACAGGGGAATTGAAAGGTTATGCAGTTGTCGATCCTAACGCTTTTAACCATACTGTTTATACGACTGCCAACTTAAGATATAAAAATTTGAGGGGGCTTGATTCTTATGGCAAGACTTATACCAGCAAGGTTAAGAATCATAAAAGAGATTTACAGGATGATTTAAAAGACACTGCTTATCAAAGAAAAGAAAGAATTCTATCCGCTGCTACCAAAATGCTTGCACCGCAAGAAAAGAAGATACATGAAGCTGAGCAAAAATTAAATGCTGCCAGTCAGCAAATTAACGCTGCCGAAAAGCAATTAGCCACTCAAAAAGAAAAATTAAATGCAAAAGTAGCTCAAGCTAAAGCTGCTGGTATAAATTTGCCACCAGCTGCTCAAGCTCAAATGGAGCAGGCTGAACGAGAAATAGCTGCTGGTGAGCAAAAACTCCAACAAGAGAAAAAAGTATTTGCGCAAAAATCGCGTAATGCAGCCCCAAAAATAAAAACTGGTATAGAGCAAATTAACAAGGCGAAAAAGCAATTAAAAAAGTTAGCTCTGCCCAGTTATAGCGTGTATAACCGAAGGGAAGTTCCTGGCGGTGAAGGTAATTTAGTTTATACAACTGTAGCACAAGTTGTTGAAGATTTAGCAAAAGTATTCCCGATTTTTCTCTATTTTGTTGCCGCTCTAGTTACATTTACCACCATGAATCGTTTTATTGACGAAGAGAGAATTAATTCCGGCACAATGAAAGCACTTGGTTATGATGATTATGTCATTATCAATAAATTTCTGGCATATGGCTTTATCTCAGGTACCATCGGTACCATTTTAGGAGTTTATTTAGGCCACACTTTGATGCCGCAGATTGTTTACCATGCATATTACAAGTCATTAACGATCCCACCAATTGAATTACACTTTCACTGGCAGATTAGTCTGATAGCTCTCCTATTGTCTTGGATTAGTTCAGTTTTACCGGCATACTTAACCGCGAAGAATGAATTTAGAGAAAAGCCAGCTGCCCTATTGTTACCCAAAGCACCGGCCGCTGGGTCTACAATCCTTTTAGAAAAAATTCCCTTTATTTGGAACCATCTCAGTTTTACCCATAAAGTTACAGCACGTAATATTTTTCGTTATAAGAAACGCATGCTGATGACCATCTTTGGCGTTTGTGGTGCTGCTACTATGCTTTTTGCAGGTTTCGCTGTCAAAAATTCAATTACTAACATGAATAACAGGCAGTTCAACGATCTAATTCATTACAACATGATTGTCGCCCAAAAGCCTGGTATTTCAGTTAACCAGCAAAAGACTCTAAATAATAAGTTAAACGAAAACAATATTAAATCGGAGACTCCAATTTATTACGAATCTATGTCTAAAATTGCTGGTAAAACTGGTGACACTCAAGACATTACGTTAATTGCACCGTCTTCTGACAAGGTATTAAAAGATTACGTTCAGTTAACTAATCGGAAAACCAAGCAGACTCTGCATTTAACTAATAATGGCGTCATCATATCGGAACGGTTGGCAACTCTGCTTAAAGTAAGCAAAGGCGGATATCTAACGCTCACGGACAAAGATAATAAGTCTAGAAGAATGAAAGTAGCTGGTATTACAGAAATGTACATGGGACATTTTGTCTTCATGAATAAGAATCAATATCAAGATATTTTTAAACGCGACTTCAAATCTAACGCCTATTTAGTTAATTTAACTAATCCTAGTCGCAAAAACACTAGAAATATAGCTGCCCAATTTATGGCTCTATCCGGAGTGGCTGGTGTCGTACAAAACACGGCTGTTAGCCAGGAATTAGATGTCGTGGTCCAATCTTTAAATTTAATTATGCTAGTGCTAATAGTAGTTGCTGGACTTTTAGCAATTGTAATTCAGTATAACCTTACTAATATTAATATTGCTGAAAGAATACGGGAACTTTCAACAATCAAAGTTTTAGGATTCTATGATAATGAAGTTACAATGTATATTTATCGTGAAACTATTCTTTTAACAGGCATTGGTATTTTGGTAGGCTATCTGACAGGAGATTTGCTCTATCGCTACATTCTTTACGTAGTGCCACCTGACAATGTCATGTTTAATCCGGCATTATCTGCTCCAAGTTTTCTGTGGCCATTAGGTGTAATTGGTGTGATTACTATTATTTTAGGTTTTATCGTTAATAAAAAGTTAAAAGACCTTGATATGTTAGAAGCTTTAAAATCAGTCGATTAACTAAAACCTGCTCGCAAGGAGCAGTTTTTTTATTCATAATAAATTAAAAAATAAATAAAGTTGTGCTATAATTTTCTTATTAGATTTAATGTTGCAAAAAAGATCTTCAAATTAACCTGTACACGAAATATTTATCATCCTTCCTTTTTAAATGATAAAGTTACTACAAATTAATTTTGGAGAAAAAATTGAATAATATTTTACAAGTTAAACATTTAAAAGAAACCTATAAGGATAAAAAGCAGGAATTTCAAGCTTTAGATGATGTTTCTTTTACAATTGACCAAGGAGAGATACTGGCGCTTTTAGGTCCTAATGGTGCTGGCAAAACTACTATTGTTTCAATCATTGGCGGTTATTTAATCCCTACTTCCGGCCATGTGATTTTAAATGGTCAAGATATTACCACTGCACGAAAGAGACCAAACATTGGCGTTTCTTTTGGTGGTGATTTAGGTTTTTACCGTAACGCTACAGCCAAGCAAAATTTACAATTTTTTGCTGACTTGGCTAAAGTCCCCTTTCGCAGGCAAAATAAAGAAATTGAACGTGTTTTGTCAATTGTTGATCTTCTGAATGTTGCCAATAAAAAAGTAGGAGAATTTTCTAAAGGAATGACGCAAAGACTGCATATAGCACGCTCTTTGCTCAATAATCCTAATTTATTACTCTTGGATGAACCCACAAGTGGTCTTGATGTTGAAATTGCACAAAGTGTGCAAAAGACAATTAAAAATTTGTCTGACTCGGGTATTAGTATTTTATTAACCAGTCATACAATGTCCGAAGTTGAAAAATTGGCTAAACGGGTAGTCATTTTAGGTGCAGGGAAAGTATTTTTTACCGGCACCATCAATGCTGTTTTTGGCTTAGCCGAAAAAGAAATAAACAAAAAACCTAAGAATTTAGAAGAAGCTTACTTAGCTTTAGCGCCTAAATTAAGGAGGAAATAAAAATGCGTTTTATTCGTCTTTTCCTCTTTCATGTTAAAGATTATCTTTCAGACCAATATTTTGTCTGGTTGACGATTACAAGTACTACTTCTATCTTTTTAATGCAATATATTATGGCCTATGCTTCTCACGATTTGAATAATCCACAATTGTGGCTGCAAAGTGGTATTTTTGGCATGTGGACTTCGTGTACAACCGTTGCCGGTTGTATTGGTTTTGAACGTTACAAAGGCACGCTACCATATTTGCTAAACAGTCAATATGATGAGCGAGCTTCTTTAATTACTTTACTTTTACCTGCTTCGAGCTATGGTTTATTTTCGTTTCCGATTGCATTTATTCTGGCAAAAATATTAGGAGCAGCTACTGGTAAAATTTCTCTGGACCAGATTTTGCTAATTTTTCTAATGTGGATCGGGTGCTCAGTAATGGGCATCTTAATTTCATCTTTTCTAACTCTGTCACCAAATGCAATGGTCTATGAGAGTTTAATCGGAACCCCAATATTATTATTAGCAGGATTATTCGGCAATAATACCATTTTAGGACCATTAACCAACGTATCACAATGGTTTATTCCAATCACGGCACCAATTGCTGCCTTATCCCATAATAAAAGCCTCAACTGGTCTTCTTATTTCTTCAGTTTACTTCTTTGGATTGTATTAATTGTGGTTATTGTCAGAAAAATTAACGACCTAGTAAGAAGGAAAGGAGCTCTGAAAATTATCTAATGTTTGCTACACAGTTATCGAGCCTTTCATTTCTGAATAATTGGCGGACAAAACTGACCTACTTTTTCATCACACCTATGATTAATTTGGCCCTGTTAGTATTAATCAATATGCAGTATTCTAATCAGTTTAATTGGGATGTTGCCATTAGCTCCATTGAAATAGACGCGGCGGTACTTGCCCTTGAAACATTTTGTTCTACTGTGATTACCGATGCTAATTTAAAGATTGACTTTGAGTTAATTGCCAAAAAGCCTTTCAGTTTCAGATATTGGCTTACTAAGTGCATTGTTGCCCTTATTATAGGCGTCACTTTAGCACTAATTAACCTATTTTTATTGTACTTAGTCGGTGCTCCCATAGTCATTATTGAACGAGCTTTGCTCATGCTACCGCTTTTATGTCTTTATGGCTGCGCTTTAGGTTTTGTATCTTGGGCCATCTCATGGCAAATGAATGATCCCTACTTTTTGGAGAATATTTTTAGCAGTTTAGCCCAATTAGTATCAGGAGTACTAGTGGTAATTTCAGCTTATCCTGAATGGTTAAAAGCAATTGCTTTATTATTCCCTTTTGCAGAACCAGTTACTTATATCAAAACAGGTAGTGCTAACCTAACTTATAGTGTATTTATTACCTTCATTTGGCTGATAGTTGGCATTTTAGCTTATATTTTTCAAATCAAGCCTGTTTTAGCCAAAGGTAAACACCATTATTAAAGTTCACACAGTAAAAAAAGAGCGGTTGAATGTAATTCAACTGCCCTTTTACTTTTAAAATGCTATATTTTGGCTTTTCCTAACATAACTGAACTGATTACAACCGATAATGAACTAAAGGCCATTGCTAATCCTGCTATTTCCGGACTAAGTGTGAGACCCACACCTGCAAAAACACCAGCGGCAACTGGAATCCCCAGTACATTATAAATGAAAGCCCAAAACAAATTTAACTTTATCCTATTAAAAGTCTTGCGACTCAGTTTCAAAGCGCGTACAACATCTTCTAAATCGTTTTTAATAAGCACGATGCCACCTGCATCAATGGCAACATCCGTACCGGAACCCATTGCAATACCAACATCTGCTTGGGTTAGAGCTGGCGCATCGTTGATCCCATCACCAACAAAGGCGACATGATATTTTTCCTGCAACTTTTTAATAACTGCTGCTTTATCAACTGGCAAAACTCCAGCTATTACCTGATCGATACCCACTTGCTTTGCAATAGCCTCAGCTACCTGCTGGTTATCACCAGTGAGCATAACGGTTTTAAGTCCTAATTGATGTAAATCGGAAATTGCTTTTTGTGCGTTTTCTTTAGGTGCATCTTGAATTGCGATTAGACCCAGCACTTGATTATCTTGAACAACAGACACTACTGTTTTAGCTTCATTTTGCAATGCCACTATTTGCTCTTCTAATTCTGGAGCAATTTTAATATCTTTATGTTTTTTGGGGCTGCCGACCGCAACATTTGTACCAGAAATTTTACCAGTGACACCCCATCCTTCAATTACAGTAAAATTTTCTACCGTTTTTAACTGCAACTTTTGCTTTTTAGCCGCAGCTAAGATAGCTGGAGCGAGAGGATGTTCAGACAATTTCTCTAAACTAGCAGCATATTGTAGGACATTTTCTTTATCTCCAACAATATCTGTTACTTGTGGTTGACCTTTGGTAATCGTTCCCGTTTTATCAAAAACTATAGTATCAATGCTGTTTGCAGCCTCTAAAATTTCGCCGTTTTTGATTAAAATGCCCATTTTGGCACCACGACCAGTTCCTACCATTAAGGCTGTTGGGGTAGCCAGACCCAAAGCACAAGGACAGGCAATCACCATTACTGCAACAGCAAAAACTAAAGCCGTAGCAATACTTTTACCGAGAAAAATATACCAAACTAAAAAAGTTAGAATTGCAATAATCAAAACAGTAGGAACAAAAATATTGGCAACTTTATCGGTCAATTTTTGAATAGGTGCATGACTGTTCTGCGCCTTTTTTACTATAGCCACTATTTGAGCCAACATGGTATCATTGCCAACTTTTTGAGCTTCCATTACAAATGAACCTGTTTGATTAATTGTTGCACCTATAACTTGGTCGCCACTAATCTTTTTAACCGGCATGCTTTCACCGGTTACCATAGATTCGTCAACACTGGAATTGCCGGAAACAATTTTGCCATCGACTGGAACTTTTTGTCCAGGCATCACTTGAATTAAATCGCCCTTAACTACCTGAGTGATGGGAGTACTAACAAAATGATCACCTTTTTTAACCAGAGCATCTTTTGCGCCTAAATTAAGTAACTTTCCCATAGCATCTGAAGCCGTAGACCGCATTTTTTCTTCTAAAACCTGCCCTAGTAAAACAAAAGTAATGACTAAAGCCGCACTTTCGAAAAATACGGGTTTGCCAGTAAACATGGCATAAATGCTATAAACATAAGTTATTGCTGTCCCTAAAGCAACCAGGGTGTCCATATTTGAATGATGTTTTTTAAATGCAGACCAAGCACTGGAAACAAATGGACCGGCTGAAATCAACATAATAATCGTAGTTGCTATCAGCATGGTCCATTCTCCACCAGGCAACATCCAGCCAGTAAAAGGATGAATGATCATTTCAACTAGCATCGGTAGTGATAATATTAGCGACGTCCAAAAACGTGTTGTTATTTTCATTCTTTTACCCTATCTATTTGACAATAACCTTACCATGAAACATATTCATACTGCATGCCCATTCATATTCGCCGGCTTTGGATGTATCTATTTTAATCGGTTCAGTTTTACCTTGAGGCAATTTTTGATTTATACCAAAATCTGAGAAGATGACATGGTCTAAGCAACTGGAAGAATCGGTTCTTTTAAAGTTTAAGGTAGCCGGTACTCCTCTTTTTAAGATAACTTTTTCTGGAGAATATCCGCCTTTGACCTCAATATCAACACTTTGCTTATTCGAACTAACAGACGCATTTTCTGTTGCTACTTGGTGCTTACCAAAGAACCACCATGCGATAAAGGCAATAAGTGCGAGTCCTAAGCATAAAATAATAATCCTATTCATGATAATTCCTCCCCGATGAAGCTTATTATTAATGTCTACGTTTGTAAACTAAGTTTAGTATAAATTATGTATCTACAAATGTAAACATAAATGCTCAAAAAAAACTTACTGAGAACATCAGTAAGTTTCAGCACTATCAATCGGCATCTAATCGCTTTAACCATTGAGTGAGGTCATTTTTATCTAACATTATTTGCTTAAGTTCTGTTTTATTTTCCGCAGCCAGTAGCACCATTAACTGGAGATATTTACCAACTGAAATACCATATTTTTCCAAATTAAACTTAGCATTTTTTACTACTGCATTATCTAAACTAACTGTAACTAGTTCGTCTTCCACCGCTTATCCCTTTTCCCATATTTTAAAATAAAAACTGACAGGAATATTCTAAAAAAAATTATACGGCTGTGCAAGCTTTATGGAAAACAGTTTACTTAGCTATCTACCAGCGCCATCATACTTCTTGAGGCCTAAATTCCAGATTACATGATCCAGTACTACAAATATTAAAGCAACTAAAAGCTGTAGTAGCAAAATATGCCATTCTTCTGGCCTTAATAGAATAATTGTTGCGGGGCATGCAACTAGGCCAAAAGGCAAAATAAAATTAAATATTATATTGCCCAGGCCACGATAAATACTTGCAGGATAACGACTCATTTGTATCATACTTAAAAATAAATCATTTCTGCCAAAATTAGTTGGAAACCAAAAGGCTGAAATTGTCCAAAGATACCACAATGAATAATACAATATGCAGCCTAATACACAGGAAAATAAGAAACAAACTAGTTGGATAAGACTAATTTTTATTCCTTGACACGCATAAATAATTACTACCAGTCCCAAAACGGAATTTATTAGTTGAGTAAATTCAATGGAACTGAAAAAATAAAATAGTTTAGTATTAATTGGCTTTAGGAGCACCGAATCAAGCGTACCCTCTCTAATATCAGCTTCCATTTTAGGCATCGATTTGACTAAGAAGGCCATCAGGAAGCCATCTAGCATAGTATAAACCCCAACTAATAAGAGGCATTCCTTAAAACTCCAGCCTCCAACAGTGTCAACATTTAAATAAATGACTTTAAAGAAAGCAATTGGAATACCCAACCAAAGTATTGAGGAAATAATACCAAATACAGTATCCAGCCTAAAACTAATAGTCTCTAAAAAGGCTATCTTGATTAAAGAACCGATCAGTTTAAATTTATTTTTCATATCTAACCCATTACATCAGAATATCTCTGAAGCCCTTTTCTATTAACTATTTGTACAATTACATAAAAGATAACTGCCCAAGCAATCTCAATACCCGTATTTTTAAGCCAAGATTGTAAGGAGAGCCCTTTTACCAAAGTATCTATGGGAAAAGAACTAAAATACTGAAAAGGTAAGCATTTGGTTATTTTTACCAAAAAAGGCGGCAAGATTTCTAAGGGAAAATAAAAACCAGCCAGCAAGTTTACCAACACTTCTTTTACTAGTAAAACAAAGAAGAGGTTATCAAACCAATAAGCAACACTACCTATGATGTAAGAGAAAAGAAACCAAAGCACCGCTGACATAATAATGCTAAAAGCAAATTCCAACAGCACTATCAGTGATATCTGCAATAATTTTTTTACTAGAATGTATAATATTCCAATTATCAGTATTGGAGCCAGTAAAAGTAGATTTGCTAATCGGTCGCCCAGCATTTTAGCAAAATAATATTTTTCAATTGCTATTGGTCGATGAATAATGTTTGACAATTCACCCGAATGAATATCGTCATTTAATTCCCAGTCAATTGCATACCAAACAAAGGAATTGATAAAGTTAACGCCAATGTAGTAAATGATAATTTGATTTTTAGTAAATCCGCCCACTGTTTGCCCGTGATTTAATATTAAAGACCACAGATAAAACATTACGATACTTGGTACGAGAGCTTGCAGTAGCAAAATCACCGCACTGCTTTTATTCGCTAAAATAGACTTGAGGGAAATTTTACTTACTGCACGGTATGTTTTTAACATTTTTGATTCTCCTCGGCAAATAATTCTAAGATAATGTCTTCCAGTTTCAGTTCATTTATTTGATAATTTGAACCCTGCTTGTTTTTGGCAAGGAATGCAATCATATCATCAACTTCTTCATTTGGAACTTTGATGGTAATTGTTAAATCATCCTGATTGATTATTTTGCCCTCAATATTCTTCTCAGCAAAAGTTTCTGATTTATCAAATGTAATGTACTTATTACTACTGAATTTATCTAGTAGATCCTGTTTTTGACCATTCCACATAATTTCTCCGTGATTAACAATTATTAAGCGGTCGCAGATAGTCGCAATATCTTCCATATCATGAGAAGTCAAGAAGACGGTCAGTTTTTCTTCTTTGTTTAATTGCAAAAGGAATTTGCGGATGTCCCTTTTTGCCAGTACGTCAAGTCCTATTGTGGGCTCATCTAAAAAGAGCACTTTAGGTCTGGTGGCTACACCCGCTAAAAATTCAATTTTCATCCTCTCTCCCAGTGATAATTTACGCGTTTGAGTATCTAATTTTTCCGCAACGTTTAATATTCGCGCTAGATTATTAACTGTTTCTTGAAAAGATGTTTCAGAAATATCATACATTGATTGCAAGAGCTTTAAATAATCTCTGGGAGTTAAATCGGGAAAAAGTTGTGACCTGTTTCCCATCACCACCGAAATTGATTTTTTAAAATCATTAGTCCTTTTGGTAGGATCAAAGCCATTGACCCTGCAGTAACCTGAAGATGGAAAAAGAGTACCGGTTAACATCTTTATAGTAGTAGTTTTACCTGCACCATTTTGTCCAATAAAACCTACTTTCTCTCCTGGTTTAATGTTAAAGTTTAAGGATTTAACGGCATTAACAACCGTTCTTTCTGGCTTAAAAATATTTTTTGCTATAGCATGCCAAGTCTCTCCTCTGGTGGCTACCGCATATTTTTTTGACAGATCATGTACTTCAATTGCATTTTCGCCCATGTTTCAAACTCCATTTTTTATCGAATCCGGCACAAAAAGGCAATTACCAAAGGAAGTACCCCTTTGATAATTGCTATTATTGAACAAACTTACCATACATTACTAATGCCATTGGTTTAACCTCATTATCCGATAGATATTTAATCAACAACATTAGATTCAATTTTAGCACATTTTTAATTATTTTTAAATAATATTTAATCGATTTATTAATTGTATTGTAAACCCGAACAATATCAAGATATTTAAAAATGATCTTCTATACCTAATGCCTACCAATAAAATAATGTAAAGTTTTAAAGAAAGAATGTTAGTTTTGATTACTTACAATATAAACTAATATGATATATTTGTTCGCCTTTAAGGTTGAAATAGATTCAAAGTAATATTATACTTTTATCAATATAGCTTTTGATTTTAACTTGACCAAGCTCAAAATCACTAGTAAAGTGTAATCAATTTAACTTTGATAATTTTAAAAAGGAGAGTGCATTAAATGTCAAATTGGACAACAAAATTTGTTAAAGAAGGTCTAACTTTTGATGATGTTTTATTAATTCCAGCAGAAAGTCACGTATTACCCAATGAAGTAAATTTACATACTCAACTGGCACCTAATCTTAAACTAAATATTCCTATAATAAGTGCGGGAATGGACACTGTGACTGAAGGTGCAATGGCCATAGCTATTGCACTGCAAGGCGGCTTAGGAGTGATCCATAAAAATATG
Organism: Lactobacillus sp. ESL0260; assembly: GCF_003692935.1. NCBI lineage: Bacteria > Bacillati > Bacillota > Bacilli > Lactobacillales > Lactobacillaceae > Lactobacillus > Lactobacillus sp. ESL0260. The sequence continues at coordinate 10,503 of NZ_REHO01000009.1, read as the reverse complement.
TCAATCAACGCTCAAGCTGGAGAAGTAGCAAATGTCAAAAATGTTGTTGTCCCAAGTAATATAACTAAAGCAGCTGTCGATGATAATAATCACCTACTGGTTGCAGCTGCTATTGGCGTTACCAGTGATACATTTGAACGGGCTGAAGCACTTATAGAAAAGGGAGCAGACGCAATTGTCATTGACACTGCACATGGTCATTCAGCTGGAGTTTTACGTAAGATAAAAGAAATTAGGGCACATTTCCCTGATATTACCCTTATTGCCGGCAATATCGCTACTGGTGATGCTGCTAGAGCACTCTTCGATGCTGGGGTTGATATTGTCAAAGTTGGAATTGGGCCGGGTTCTATTTGCACCACACGTGTCGTAGCTGGTGTTGGAGTACCACAAATTACTGCAATTTATGATGCGGCTACAGCTGCTAGAGAATACCACAAACCAATAATTGCCGATGGCGGTATGAAGTATTCCGGTGATATTGTTAAGGCTCTAGCTGCTGGTGGTAATGCTGTTATGCTTGGTAGCATGCTTTCAGGGACTACTGAGGCACCGGGCGAAATTTTCGAAAGTGACGGTCACAAATTTAAGACTTATCGCGGAATGGGTTCTGTCGGTGCAATGGCCCAAGCTCATGGCTCTTCAGACAGATATTTCCAAGGCGGAGTAAACGAGGCTAACAAGTTAGTACCTGAAGGCGTAGAAGCACGCGTTAAATATAAAGGTGATGTTTCTGATATTGTCTTCCAGATTATTGGCGGTCTGCGCTCAGGCATGGGTTATGTCGGTGCCGCTACAATTGCTGACTTACGAGAAAATGCACAATTTGTCAAAATTACTAATGCTGGTTTACGTGAATCTCATCCACATGATGTCCAAATTACTAAAAAAGCACCTAATTACGAAAGATAAAAAAGCAAATCAAAAAAATAGTTATTGCTTTCATGCAATAACTATTTTTTTGATCTATTTATCAGATATAGCTTCATTCAGCTTCTGTAGATTTTTTACTAATTCTGTCTTCGTATCGGCTCCTAAAATTTCGGCATAACTATTCTCAGAATTGACAAAATAATTAGTTATTTTTGGTCCCAGCTTGATAGCTTTCTCAGTTAGGATGATCGCCTTTAATCGAGTATCATGTTGATCAACTTTTTTGGTTATTAAGCCTTTTTCTTCCATTAAGCGTAATACATTAGTAGCAGTAGACTTCCTAATGTTAAATTCATGCTCAATATCCTTCTGATAAATTGACTTGTTTTGGGCAAATGAAGCCAAATATTCAATGATCAACATCTGTGTTCCGGTTAAGCCAATTTTTCTAGCGTAGTAATCAACATTACGATTAAAAGTATTTTGTATACGCTGTAAGGCTAATCCTAATCTGTTCATTAATCTTACTCTATTCCTTTGTTTTTACCGATTTTGTAGCTTGATAAAGTAAGTATACACCAACAAGAACAATAATCAGAATAAAAATAAAGCCTACTTGAGCAGCTTCAATATATTTTCCAGTAGTGGAGCTTTGACTACTCAGCTGTTCTACAAATTGCATAATAGCTGAAATAATTGCCGTGCCGACGGCTCCAGCAAATTGCTGCGCCATATTAAACAGACCATTGCCATCTGTATTTTCTTTTTCATCTAGTTGACCAATGGAAGCAGTCATTGTGTCCCCCATTACCAGACCTATACCCATCATTGTAATAGCATAGAACAGAATAATTTTGCCAGATGATAGTGAAGAAGCAAATACACAATAAAGTATTCCACCAATTATTTCAAAAACAGCACCAGTCATAATTGGCTTTTTGGGTCCGTAGTTATCAAGCAACCTGCCACTAATTGGTGACATAATTGCTCCTACGAGCCCACCGGTTAGTAATAACAGACCCGCAGTCATCGCAGTAGAATGGTTGACAATTTGAACATAATTAGGCAAGATGAACGACAACCCTAAAGTATTGACTTGAAAAATAAAATATGCCGTGATGCCATGAGTAAATTTAGTATTTTTAAAAACTCTAATATTAATTAACGGAGTGGCAGTATTTAATGAATGCTTGATAAAAATAATTAAACAAATGACGCCGATTGCTAAAGGCAAAATGAACATCAATGGTTTTTGTAATATACTAGACAAGTTGCTAAAAGCAAAAATCAAGCCGATAAATGTTAAAGCAATGCTCAGAAAGCCTGCTGTATCGAGCCGCGTATGTGAATTTGTTTTTGTCTCGTCATTAATTGAAGCTATACCCATTAACAAAGAAATTATCATCACAGGAAGTATAAAAATAAAGATATAACGCCAACCTAACGTATTGACAACTAATCCGCCAAACGTTGGTCCTAAAGCTGGAGCAACTGCCGTAATCATTGTTCCTATTCCCATAAGCAATCCAATTTTATCTAGGGGTGTCCGTTCCAAAATAATATTAAACATTAAGGGAATAGCTATTCCCGCTCCTGCTCCCTGAATAACACGACCAAGTACTAGAAAAATAAATTGGTTTGCTACTGCATCAATCACTAAACCACAAATAAATAAACTAGCGGCTGTCACAAACAGTTTTTTCGAACTAAAGTTTCTTTTTAAATATGCTGATAGCGGCATGATAATGGAAGCAACCAGTAAATAGCCCGTCGTCATCCATTGTACTGTGGCCATATTAACATGAAAATCATTCATTAAAACAGGAAAAGTAACATTCCCTGCCGTTTCAATTAGTACACCTGAAAATGACATTAGTCCAGCTGCGAAAATTGAACAAATTAATTTTGCATCTAATTTTCTTTCCATTCGAATTCCTCCTGAACATTTAGTTAGCAAGCTAACTAAATAACCATAGTAACTCACATTTTTTTGAAATGCAATAAATTAAAAGCAAAGAAAAACCACCTTGAATTTCAAAGTGACTTTTTAAATGCTATTTATTTATCTGTATCAATCACATATTTTTGCCAGTAGCGCCAGACATTTTCACTGGAAAAGCGTTTAGCATTTTCATACGCGCCATCATTCATTTTCCTGCGTAATTTTGGACTAGCAAAGAATTCAGTAATTTTAGCTGCTAAATCATCTACATGACCACTTGGTACAATAAAACCACTCTGACCATCAGCAATCAAGTCTGCTGGACCGTAGTTAATATCATATGCAAATACTGGAACGCCGTGTGATTGAGCTTCAACTATTGAAAGCGGAGCTCCTTCATATCTTGAAGAAAGAATTGAAAGTTGGGCATTATCATAAACATAATCCATATCTTGGGTGTAACCCCCAAAGTGAACTACATTTTCCAACTCGAGATCTCGGACCAGCTTCTTTAGCATGTTTTCTTCTTTGAAATTATCCGCGCCATTGCCATAACCATAAATATCTAGAGTTAGTGCATCATCATTTTGATAAGCTTGTTTAAAAGCCTTAATTGCGTCATCAATTCGTTTTTCATAGAATAAACGAGCTACAATTATTATTTTTCCTTTTATTCGTTCACTCATTGGGATATGCTCACCATGTAACTGCTCATCTGGTACTATTCCTACAGGTATAGCAACTATCGGCACTTGCGTTCTTAGTCTTTTACGCATGTCATCCGCTTGATGTTTTCCAGGAGTAACGACTAAGTCGGTTTTACTGAGTAATTCGTTATTAGAAATTGAGTTGTAAGTAAGAGGTGAAGTAGGATCCCAGTAGTCTCTGAAGTGAATATTATGAAAATGTTCGATTTTTCTGGCAGGCGTTTTCATATTAATCATTGGCACGTTGGTAATATTACTGCGATCAGAGATGAAAGTTGACCTCTCATCTCCATCCTGCTGGTTTAATTCATCAAGCATAATAGTAAAGGCTTGACCACTATTCATAAGTGAGTGTAAAACACCTTGAATATCAGTCAATTGAATGTTAGTTGCTGGATATGAATTCGGTCTTTTTTCATATGAAATCTCGTAATAGATGGTATTGTCGGGGCGGAAAAATAATTCATAGACTAAGTGTCCATCTGCTGTATCATAAATTTGTGTTAGACTTTTAAAACCACGAGTATCATAAAAATCCTGCTTAATGCAATTGACATCACCATTATAATATTTAATCGTGTCCACACTACCATTAGGCAACATATTAATAGTCATGGTTTTACGATTATCTTCGTACACTTCATAACCATTATTGCTTTTTTTCACCTTATTAAAGTTTGGTATCGGTAAATCTTTTATCGTGACAACGCGACTAGCAAACTTTACTGTACCGGCAAAGAAGTCAAACATATTAACATAATCATCATCAGTCATGCCATACAAGGGTAAATTACGATGTGCAAAGCGATTAAACTCCGACATAACAATCTTTGCTTTAACATGATTACGTTTAAACAACTTTAACCTTTTAACTTCTGCATGCTCTATTCCTGAACTGTTTGCATCTAATCTATTATTTAAAAAGTAGTACATTAATTTGTCCTTTATTTACATATTCAAACAATTATTATTAATTTTAGCATACATTTAATGGGTATAGGAATATATTAAAGCAAAAAAGCATTAACTTAATTTTTAGGTAATGCTTAATTTTAAAATTTATATTTTGGTAAATTGTAAAATGAAGTTGAACACTTGCGCTGATTAGAAAATGAAAGAAGTCCATTGGACTTCTCTGATAGAATGTAATTACCAACCTAATTCTAGAAAAAAGTCTCCAATGAACTCCCTTAATTCTACCATATCTAGTCACCAAAAAGGCCAACATCTTGCTTTGCAAGATCGGGTGACGCTCTAGGTTTTACACAGCCAAGGTCAGTCCCTGCGTCAAATTGCTCGTGTCCTCAACTGTTCGCCCACCACGGTCAAGTACGAGCTTGAACGCGGCCAGATTTCTTTGTATCACGGCAAACGGTACCGCTACGATGCCCAGGCAGCGCAAAGACGCTACCAGATAAGGCGCTTAAACTGCGGCCGTAAGCAAGCTTTTCTAGCCAAAACCCGTTTCATTAAGTACGTTGAAACGCACTTCTTCAAGCAGGGCTGGTCGCTTGATGCCTGCGTCGGTCGAGCCTTAGCCAGCGGTGCCTTTACCCGGAATGAAACGGTCTGTACCAAGACGCTTTACCATTATGTGGCACTTGGCTTATTACAGATTAAGGCAACTGCCTTGCCTGAGTGCTTAAGCCGTAAAACGAAAGCCAAACGGGTACGCCAGCATAAACGCCAGCTGGGCCGCAGTATTAGTGAACGGCCTGCTACTATTAACCAGCGCCGCGAGTTTGGCCACTGGGAGTGCGACTTAGTTTTAGGACATAAAACCAAAGATGACCAGACCTTTTTAACCCTGTATGAACACATGACCCGCAAATTCATGATTATCCGATTAAGGATAAGACGGCTGCCAGCGTCATGGCGGCCTTTAAAACATTGCGCAGCCAATACCATGAACACTGGAACAAAGTCTTTAAGACCATTACCACGGATAATGGTTCTGAGTTTACGGATTTAGCCCAATTAGAAGAAGCTACGCAGACGCTGGTCTACTACGCGCACCCTGATACTTCTTGTGAGAAGGGCGGGGTTGAGCGGCACAACCGGCTAATTCGGCGCTTCATTCCCAAAGGCAAGTACCTCAAGGATTATGACTTAAGGCAAATCTATGGCATTGAGCAATGGTGCAATAACCTGCCCCGCAAGATCTTAGCCTACCACACCCCCGATGAATTATATGAAAGAAGATTAGATTGCATCTATCAGATCAAGTAGAGTGTTCAACTTAAAATTGCAATTTTCGAAATTTATATTTTATTCTTTTTTTGTTAGCTTTAAAACTAACGGCCAAATCAATGCTGTTATTACACCCACGGCCAATCCGGCCCACAGAACTGGAGAAACAGTTAACGAAATTCCTTGAGCAACATTACTTTCCAGCCATTGTACCAATTGGTTAGCTAGGAATTGTAATGCTCCAAAGGATCCCACAGATGCAATTAACAAAATAATTGCAGCCCAATATTTACCAAATAATATTAACAAAGCAGATAGGATAAAAATTAATATGGCTGCAAAAAAGCAATAATGGAAAATAGTGATACTCTGATTAACCTGATCTTGATTTTCTTTCAAACCGTCATTAATTTTATTTAGTAACAATTTGCTGACTGCTTTTTGCACATCATTATTCTCTGGAAAAGATAAACTTTTAGCCGTCACTTCACCATTTTCCTGGTAACTTGCACCTAAATTGTACAAGCTGGTATAAGACATATCATCATGATATTTTTTAGGTAATTGTTCGAGAATTTTGTCTTCAACACCAAAGTCTTTAGCCAGTTTCAATGTACTCTTTAGTCTTGAGTCACCCGTATTGTTAACACTCTTTTTGATGATAGTTTGAGCCATACCACGAACATTTTGCACGTTGACGGTGATAGGAGATTCCATCATTAGAAATCCTGAAACACAGACTGCTGCAACAAAAATTAGCCGTAACAAAATACTAGCGAATTTTCTCATTTAATTAACCTCCTAAAAAATATTAACTGTTTAATCTAACAGACATGTTGACCCGAAGCCAGACAGTTACAATTAACCATTTCAGGAGCATGCTCCTTTTTTAGAGCAAGTTCTTTTTCAATCTGGGTAATATCACCTTGAGAAAGAGGCATATCCTTCAAAATTGCTATCATTACCTTACCCTTATGCATATCACACATGTGACACATCATTTCATTAGTGACTTGAATCATCATCTCTATCTGCGTAACAGTAGCGGAGTATACAAAACGGCGACCGTCCTTACGGGTTTTTAGCAGACCCTTTTTGACTAATCGACCCATCAGAGTTTTAATAGTCGACTCAGACCAGTCCTTTTTTGCTTGCAGTTGCTGAATCACATCACCAGTGTGAATTTCTCCTAAAGTCCACACTATTCTCATAACTTCCCACTCAGCTTCGGAAATATTATGTTCTTTATTTTTTTCTACCATAATAATCAACCTAGTTTTATTTTACTACAGAACAAACTTTTTTAGTGCTTTGGCAATTCCATCATTGTCATTATCTGCAGTCACATAATCTGCATAGTCTTTGATCATCCCCACAGCATTACCCATCGCCACTTTTTTAAAATCAGGATTAGTAAACATCGAAATATCGTTGCCCTGATCGCCAAAAACCATAACTTGACTCGGCTTAATTTTCAATCTCTCGGCTAATTGCTGGACTGCATTACCCTTAGAAGCATCTTTAATGTTAATTTCAACAATAGAAGAAAAGCTGCGTACAATATCATACTTGGCAAAAGCCCACTGAGGAATATTATTCCATAATTTATCAACTTCACGTTCATTATCAAGAACACTAAGTCCCACTTTATTAAAAGAAAAGTCTTGTGGTATTTCTTCTGCTTTCCGCACTTTAATCACATTTTTATTATAAGTAGCGTTTCTAGCTAAATTTACTCCTATGTCACGATCACATGTCCAGTAACACTCAGGAGTTTCAAAATGAAGGTTGACATGGGCTAATCTTTGTAAGCGCCGCATATTAGAGAAATCACGGTAGTTCATTTCTTCATTCATTAAAATATTTCCCGCTAGGTCCTGGATTACTGCACCATTAAAAACAATGTCATATTGTCTTGCGCCTTGTAAACCTAATTGCTTATTAAATTCAATTGTACCAGACAATGGTCGACCTGTTGCCAGAACCACCTTAATGCCCTGACTATCAGCTTGCTTCAGTACCCTTTCAGTTTCAGGTGAAATCTGTTTAGAGCTAGTAAGTAAAGTACCATCTAAATCAACTGCAATCAATTTTATTGCCAAAATAATATCCTCCTGCACTTCTTCACTATCTTCTTTATTATACAAAAGAGTCTGGTAAAAAAGTAGATTAATAGTCGATCTAATAAAGAAGGTAAGCCATAATTTAAGCGACTTACCTTCTTTGTTACTTTGTTAATTTTGGTCAATAGAGCGATCTTTTCTTCAGCTGTCTTCTTACTATTAAGTTGGACTATTTTAAAGAAAACCTCTTGGCTTTCAAAATTTCTCGGCTAAAAATTATTCTACAGTGACACTTTTAGCTAAATTACGTGGTTTGTCCACATCCAAGCCTTTATCTTTTGCTGCAAAATATGCAAATAATTGTGCTGCTACCACACTAACAAGTGGCGAAAGATAATAATTAACTTCAGGTAAAACAATCTCATCGGCTGGTTTTGCTAATGACTTACGCGCAATAGTAATAACAGTTGCTCCGCGTGCAATTACCTCCTGAATGTTTCCTCTCATCAAATCAGCTGTGACAGGATCATTAATCAAAGCAATTACAGGTGTGCCTTTTTCAATCAATGAAATTGTGCCATGCTTCAATTCCGCTGCCGCAAAACCTTCTGTTTGAATATAAGACACTTCTTTAAGTTTAAGGGCAGCTTCCAAAGCGACCGGATAGTCAATCCCCCTGCCGATGTAAAAGGCATTGCGACTTGGTATAATATATTTCTGAGCAAGTTGCTCTATTTTTGCTTGACTGGAAATCACTTGTTCAATTCCTTCAGCAGCTAAAGCAAAATTCTTTTTTAAGTCAAATGCTGCAGCGTCTTTAATACCTAATTTTTCTCCTAAAGCTTTAGCTACAATAGCTTGAACAGCAACTTGGGCAGTATAAGCTTTAGTTGAAGCTACAGCAATTTCGGGCCCAGCTTCAAGTGACATGGCATAATTAGCTTCGCGCGCTAAAGTAGAATTGGGAACATTCGTCAAAGTTAGACTAGGAATACCACGTTTAATCGCTTGTTGCAAGACAACGCGTGAATCAGCCGTTTCACCTGATTGCGATAAGAAAATAAAGAATGGGTGTTTTGACATCATTGGAAAATGATAACCTGCTTCTGATGCAAATCCAACTTCAGTTGGAATCTTGGTCAACTTTTCAAAAAGCTGTTTGCCAACTAAACCCGCATGGTAACTTGTACCAGCAGCAAAGATATAGAATCTGTCTGCCTTTGATAAAGCATTGATAATTTTAGCATCTACTTTAGGATCACCATTTTGATCAAGATAATGTTGATCTAAGTGCCGTAAAACACTAGGTTGTTCACTGATTTCTTTAAGCATATAAAACTCATAAGTGCCTTTAGAAGCAGCACTTTCATCAATATTTAACTCATAGGGTTGATGTTCAACTTTTTGACCTGCAATAGTTTCAAGCTGATACCCGTTTTGAGTAATGTCTCCGACTTCACCATCTTGTAAATCAACGAAAGTTTTGGTTTGATCCAATACAGACAAAGCGTCGGATGCGATCACATTAAAACCATTACCAAGTCCCAACATCAAAGGAGATTTATTTTTAGCAATAAAAATATGATTTGGATTTTGATTATCTACCAATAAAAGAGCATATGATCCCTTTATTACTTGTAGAGCCTGCTTTAAAGCCGTAAAGGCGTCTTCATTTTTTTCACGAGCAAATTTGCTAACTAATTGGACTATTACCTCGGTATCTGTGTCCGATTTAAAGGTAACGTCATCTAAGTACTGCTTTTTTATTTCCTGGTAATTTTCAATTACACCATTGTGAACCAAATAAAAGCGCTCAGTTTCATCAAATTGGGGGTGAGCATTAGTTTCAGTGGGCTTACCGTGTGTTGCCCAACGAGTATGACCAATTCCAATCATACCCTGCTCTTCTGGAGTCATTTTGTTCTTCAAGTCCTCAATACGACCAGCAGTTTTAGTTAAATATTCTTTTCCTGCCAAATCATTGAGGTAAATTCCTGCAGAATCATATCCGCGATATTCAAGCTTAGACAACCCATTTAAAACAATTTCTCTAGCAGACTTTCCAACTATGCCAACAATTCCACACATATTCTTCTCCTTTGGTCTAGTAAAAATAATTAATTTGGATTAATTAGTTAATTCAACTTACGTATGGAATATTAGCCTTTTTTAATAAATTGGTCAAGCAATATTTTAAAAATTGGTCTATACAATAATGTAAAATTACTATTGCTAACACAAAAGTTTGCCCAAATAAGTGATGAAAATCTTAAATTGAAGCCAGTTAAACAGTTATACATTTAAATAAGCATATGCTTAAGCTGTTGTGTAAAATGCAAAAGTGATATTTAAGAATTATTCAGAAAAAGCGGGCTTTAATATGACCCCCAAATTTGTCCTAATTTTAGGGTTCACATCACTTCTTGCTATCTTTTTTGTTTTACGTAAAGTTATCATTCTTAATAGACAATTTAATAGCTAGCTATTAGAATTTAAGGATAAAGGGGTAATTACAATGAAAATTAACAAAAAATTGTTTATTAGCTTAGTAGCTGGAATATTGACAATAGCATCAATAGCAGCTACTACGACTAATATTGATCAAGCTCAAACTACTACGTCAAATGTAAATTCTGAGCAAGGCAAGCTAACCTTAAATCATAAGACTCGTGTTTATAACAAAAAGGGTAAGAAAAAATATTCTTATCTTAAAACGAATGGGCTGCTA
>NZ_REHO01000008.1:0-26510 GCF_003692935.1 Lactobacillus sp. ESL0260 | reverse complement strand
AAGCAGAGCTGTTTTATGAAGTTTTAGATTCACCTTCATCAGTGTTAAACTGTAATTTTGTAAAGGTTTCTACTGCTAAATATATTTTTGGTAAACATTTAAAGCCAGTGAATACAGCAGCTGATGTTACGCCAGCCAACATAGAAAAAGATGTAAAAGAATAATACAAATATTTTTGAGTAAAGTTTGTATAATAAGACCCCAAAATTGAAGTCAATTTTGGGGTCTTATTATTATTTACCTGCTTTTTAGCTCAAAAATGCAATGGGTTTATTTTACTTACACGCCCATTTCCTTTTCAACTATATCAGTTATTCTCTTCACATAGGCATCAGTTTCCTCTTGGGTTGGTCCTTCAGCCATTACACGCAAAAGTGACTGTGTTCCGGAAGGTCGCACTAATACTCTACCATCGTCACCCATATCATTTTCAACCTCTTTGATGACATCTAAAATAGGTTGATGCTCTTTCCAGGATTTTTTATCTTTTACCGGAACGTTTACCAGACACTGTGGATATTCTTTAAAATCAGTTAGTAACTCAGTTAGAGTTTTGCCAGTTCTTTTCATCACTAACATCAAATGTAAACCTGTCAACATTCCGTCACCTGTATTATGATAATCACTCATAATCACGTGACCTGACTGCTCTCCGCCTAAATTATAACCGTTTGCTCGCATTTCTTCTGAAACATAACGGTCGCCCACTTGAGTCCGAACATTTTTAATACCACGTCTTTGCAACGCTTTAGTAAATCCCAGATTACTCATTACAGTGGTAACGATTGTATCTTTTTTCAAACGACCACCATCTTCCATATAGCTGCCGAGTATATACATAATGTGGTCGCCATCAACCTCATGACCATTTTCATCGACAGCGATACAACGATCAGCATCACCGTCAAATGCAAGACCAAGTTGTGCACCCTGTTTCACTACTTCTTCCTGCAGTTTTTCAGTATGAGTGGCTCCAACGTGATCATTAATGTTAAGACCATCGGGATGAATGGCAATAGTAGTGAAGTCAACACCGCAATCAGCAAATAACCGTGAAATTAGGCTGCTGGCAGCACCATTAGCACCATCAATCACAACCTTAATGCCACTAAGGTCTTCGGGAATAGTATTTTCAATAAACTGTAAATATTTGGCACTACCTTCATGAAAATCGGTAACAGAACCCAATCCTTTGGCAGAAGGTCGAGGTAAACTATCTTCAGGAGCATCAATCAATTTTTCAATTTCGCCTTCCATTTCGTCCGACAATTTCAAACCATCGCTGCCAAAGAACTTAATACCATTGTCTTCCACAGGATTATGGGAAGCAGAGATTTGAACACCTGCATCAGCGCCTTGAGCACGAACTAGATACGATAATCCCGGTGTAGTAATTACACCTACCTCCAAGACCTCAATTCCAACAGAAAGAAGTCCCGATATTAAGGCATATTCCAACATCTGGCCAGAAATCCTGGTATCACGAGAAACCAAAACTTTGGCCTGTTCTTCTTTAGACTTGTTTTTAGTTAAGACGTAACCACCGTCTCGTCCTAGTTTAAATGCCAATTCAGGAGATAAATCTTGATTAGCCACCCCACGAACACCATCAGTGCCAAAATATTTTAACATTACTAAACAACCTTTCTTTCTTATTTATCAACATTTTGTGTGTCTTTTGTATTTTCTACCTTTATATCAACATTGATTTGCCTTGGATTTGATTTAACTACACCGTCAGGTAAATTGAAAGTAATAGTTTTAGTAGCAGAAACATTAACAGAACCTAAATCGACGGGAACTTTCAAGTGCTTAACTTTAGCCAGAGCATCTTCATTGCCATATAAAGTTACATATTTGGTTTTAGCAGTCAGTGAATAAATTTTATTTGTTTTTTCATGTTCAGGCTCAAGCTGAACTTTTACTACTTTTTTAGCCGTTGTGATAGGTATTGTTACTTTAGCAGTTGCAGGATCAATTATTACATTCAACTGTCTGCCCTTATTATCTACTGCAATCAGGTTTACCTGGCGCTCATAAGTGTGATCAATACCATTAGGTAAAACCACCCTGGCAACAATCTGATCGATTTGATCAACTTCTGAGCGCGCCCCAGTTACCTCCACCTGTTGTGGATAAACACTGGAATGACCTCTCTGATAACCAGGGGCTACAGCACCCTTATTATACTCTATTTGTACAGGCATTGTAGTTGACTTACGTCGCTGAATGTCAACAGTAATATTTCGCGGCTTGACTGAATAAGAAATTTGCTTATTAATGCCATTAATATGAATTTTGACATTATGCTTACCAATGCTTTTTTTCGTCAAGTCAATGTAAGCTCTAAAATTTTGGGTATTGATCGTAGAAGTAACAAGTGCCGTAGACCCTTCCAAAGTAACACTAACTCTTTCGGGATAGCCTACAACGTAATACTTATCCGTATCAACTGAAACCTGCAAAGGTACTTTGATAGTTTCAGTCTTATTAGCAGTTTGCTTTGTCTTTTCAGTTTGTCCCTGAGATAAAAATCCTTCTTGGGTGGAATTGACATAAATAACTAATAAAACTGCAATTAAAAGGGAAACCAGCCTGATAAACCAAGATTTTTTCCAAAACTCTTTCATCGGTCAGCACCCCATTTCCATATTTTACGGATAATTTTTTGATACCATTTATCATTATCATTTTTCTTTGGTACCAATTCAGCAGTAAGATATTTTAGATATTCATCCCGAGTCATATCGACCATAAAGCGACCGTTACGGGTAATTGTTACCCCACCTGTTTCCTCCGACACAACGACGGTAATTGCATCTGTCACTTCGGAAATACCTACAGCAGCCCGGTGACGGGTTCCCAATCTTTTAGGAATCATACTATTATCTGAAAGTGGTAAATAAGCTGCTGCCACTGCAATTTTGTGATCCTTGTTAATAATCACGGCACCATCGTGTAATGGAGTATTAGGAATAAAAATGTTAATTAATAATTCTCCTGTAACATCGGCGTTAAGCTTGATCCCAGTTTCAATATAATCTTCCAGGCCAGTTTCTTGCTGGATAGTAATGAGTGCCCCAATTCTTCTTTTTGACATATATTGAATAGCTTTGTCAATTTCATTAATAAACTTAATTGATTCGCTTCGAGCACTGTCCTCGCGACCGCCAAAAATTGGCAGGCGTCCTAAATGTTCGAGACCACGTCTAATTTCTGGTTGAAAAATCACGATAATTCCAACTACAGACCAAGAAACAATTTGGTCAATCAGCCAAGTCGTGGTATGTAGTTGCAGTATCCCTGCAATAATACGCACGATAAAAATCAGCACAATTCCCTTGGCTAGTTGGACAGCCTTAGTTCCCCTGATTAAAATAACTAAGTGATAAACTACAAACCAGATAATCAGGACATCAAGAATCGTAGATAAGTTGCCCCAAGTAAAAATATGTGCTCCGCTAGTTTGCATAAATACTCCTTTCTCTAATGTGTGAACATAATAATTGTAGCAGTTTATTCATCAGGTTCGCCAATTATTCTAACTTCAGTTTGTAAATCCAAACCAAATTGAGACTTAATTTTTGCCTGTATCAGATGAATTAAATTGAGGTAATCAGTCGCAGTAGCATTACCCTTATTTACAATAAATCCGGCGTGCTTGGTGGAATCTTGAGCGCCACCAATTTGCTTACCTTGTAATCCTGCCTTAATAATCATTGGACCAACATAGTGACCGGCCGGTCGTTTAAAAACACTGCCACATGAGGGGTATTCAAGCGGCTGTTTATATTTACGCAAAGCATTAAGATAATTCATATCTGCTAAAATACGACTTTTGGCAGATCTTTTTAATGCAAAAACAGCCCCTATAACGATATCACCATTATCCTGGACTAATGAATGTCTATAAGAAAAATTCATTTCAGACAAAGAATATTGCTTTATTTTTCCCTTCCGCGTCATCACCTTGACACTTTGAATAACGTTACTAGTTTCACCTCCATAAGCACCAGCGTTCATGAAAACTGCACCACCAACACTTCCTGGTATCCCAGCTGCGAATTCTAACCCACTTAGGCCATGATGTGCAGCTGTAAAAGCCGTATCCACAATAGTGGCTCCTGCTTGAGCAACAACTTGATTACCTTCAACCTTAATTTGGTTCATCGCGGTCAAAATTAAAACCAAACCTGAAATACCGCCATCACGTATTATTAAGTTAGAAGCATTGCCTATTACAGTTAAGGGAATCGGGTTATCATAAGCAGCAAGGACTAAATCTCTTAATTCACTTTCACTGTGAGGAAAAGCAAGGAATTCAGCTGGACCTCCTGTTTTCGTAAATGTGTATTTACTAAGTGGAACCTGTTTTTTTATTTCTAAACCTTTTTTGGTTAAATCTGATAACTTCAAAACCAAAATCCCCTTTTATCTAATCTTTTTCTATTTTACCTCATTCAGTTAAGAGCTTCATCATATGTTATACTAAAATTAAAATTTAAAGGAGATAACATGAATTTTATTGCGATGGATTTCGAAACAGCCAACAGACACCCTGAAAGTGCCTGCTCTTTGGCCTTGGTAATGGTTCGCAACAACCAAATTGTAGATCGCTTTTATACGGTAATTAATCCGCAAATGCCTTTTGATGCACGCAATATTCAAATCCACGATATCACTGCAGAAGACGTTAAGGATGCCCCGACTATGGTTGAAGTCTGGCCTAAAATTAAGGCACTTTATCAGCCTGGGATGTTGGTTACAGCGCATAATGCTCGGTTCGATACTAATGTAATGCGTCAAAGCTTAGCTCGCTATGATATTCCTGAACCGCATTATTTCGTCATCGATACCTTGCAGACCAGCAAATTATTTGAACCCAAGCTACCTAATCACAAACTGGATACAGTTTCTAAAGCTCTTAATGTGGAATTATGGCACCATCATAATGCTCTTAGCGATAGTGAAGCCTGTGCAGGTATTTTGATAGCGCAAAATGAAAAGTATGGAGATGAAGCTCTTAAAGGTTTGGTCTACCAAATATAAGCAAAAAAGCAGGGCTTAAAAACCCTACTTTTTAAGTTAGAAGCCGCAAAATATTTTTGACCCATTGTTTATATCTTTCACCCTTTGCCTCAAATTCAACTACTCGTTTAGTTGAAGACCAGCTATCATCTACTCTTTTAATGGTCAGTTGTAAAAATTGCTCAGGAAGTTCTTTTTGAATTACGTCTGGCCATTCAATTACAACTATTCCCGGTTCAGACAAATAGTTAGTCAAATCGATGGAAGATAAATCATCATTTTCTAAGCGATAAAAATCCATATGAAATAATGGCAGCTTGGCTTCAGGATATTCCCTCACAATAGTAAACGTGGGACTTTTTACTGGTCGTTTAATTCCGAGTGCTCTGCCAATCCCCTGAGTCAAAGTCGTTTTGCCAGCACCGAGATCGCCATTTAGCAATAATAAGTCATGTGCCTGGGCAGTCTGAGCAATAGCTGCACCAAGCTCCTGCATTTTCTGAGCAGAATCAATACTAAGCTTCATTGCTTTCATCCCTTAATAACGCCTGCGCAGCAGTTAAAATTGCGATATTATAAACGTCCTGTGTACTGGCACCGCGTGACAGGTCGTTAACAGGTTTCTGTAATCCCTGCAAAATAGGACCAATAGCTGCAAAATTGCC
Source organism: Lactobacillus sp. ESL0260 (assembly GCF_003692935.1). Lineage (NCBI taxonomy): Bacteria > Bacillati > Bacillota > Bacilli > Lactobacillales > Lactobacillaceae > Lactobacillus > Lactobacillus sp. ESL0260. The sequence continues at coordinate 20,817 of NZ_REHO01000008.1, read as the reverse complement.
CAAACGCTGAGCAATTTTATAGGAAATATTACCAGATTGCAGTTCAGGAAATATGAAGATATTTGCTTGGCCCTTTATTGCGGAAGCAGGAGCCTTTTGTGCCGCCACAGCCGGCACAAAAGCGGCATCGAATTGCAGTTCGCCATCTGCTGGAATTTCAGGATGTTCTTTATGAAAAATTTCAGCAGCTTTCTTAACTTTGGTAACCATATTTCCTTTAGCTGAGCCTTTAGTTGAAAAACTCAAAAATGCAACTTTAGGATTAATATCAATCATTTTGGCGGTTTGAACTGATTGGTATGCAATTTCCGCCAATGTTTCACTATCTGGCTCTAAATTGATAGCACAGTCTGCAAAAATATATTTCTCATCTTGGCGTTCCATAATGAAACTGCCAGAAACGCGCTTCATCCCTTCAGTTGTATGAATCAATTGTAGAGCAGGTCTAACCGTTTCAGCGGTTGAATGAGTTGCTCCAGATACCATGCCATCGGCCAGACCCATTTCCACTAACATAGTACCAAAATAATTGGGCTCATTTAATATTTCAGCAATATCAGCCTGCGGGACATTTTTTCTACGTGCCTTTACAAAGCTCTGGACCATCGCTTTTTTGCTTTTATAGTGAATCGGATCAACTATTGCTAATTCGTTAAAATCTAAATTGTTTTTGCGGATTATATTGGTTATTTTTTCAGTATTACCTAATAAAATAGGCTTGATAATATTTGCCAGGGATAACTGACTGGCTGCATTTAAAATACGCCTGTCGTTCCCCTCCGGAAAAACTATTTGATATACTTTTTTCGAATTTTGCACCTTATTTTTTAATAGATCAAAAACGCTCATTTATCTCCTACCTATGCTAAATCTGCTTGTGTAACCTTTGTGGGTAATTGCCAATCAATTGGGGTTTCTTCGAAATTTTTCAACGCTTCATTACACCGTGAAAATGGTCTTGAACCAAAAAATCCCCTATCAGCTGAATACGGACTTGGATGAGCTGATTTAATCACAAAATTTTTGTCTTGGTCAATTAAAACGATTTTGTTTTGAGCAAAGCGCCCCCACAAAATAAAGACTACTTTACCACGATCGCTCAAAGCTTTAATTGCGGCATCGGTCACAGCTTCCCAACCCTTTCCCTGATGACCATTAGCATGACCATAAGGAACTGTCAAAACAGCATTTAACAATAATACTCCCTGATCTGCCCATTTCTTTAAGTAGCCGTGATTAACTGGACGGCAACCAACATCATCATATAATTCTTTATAAATATTTTGAAGGGAAGGAGGCAATTTCACTCCCGGATTAACCGCAAAACTCATTCCAGTTGCCTGACCAGGATTGTGATATGGATCTTGTCCTAAAATCACAACTTTTGTATTTGCAAACGAGGTTAGTTTGAAAGCAGTAAAAATATGATACATATCAGGATAAATTTTCTTTGTAGCATATTCTGTTTTTAAAAATTCATGTAATTGCTGATATTCTTTGCTTGCGAAAATGGGAGCCAATATTTCATCCCAGTCGTTACCAATAAACTTTTTCATTACTTCAACAGGCCTCTCTTTCACTAACTTTTATGGTATCATGAAATTAATTATCGATGTGGTGAAATTTAATACATTTTAGCTCTTTTTATCATCTAAAATTATAAAGTAAGAATTTCTTCATATATGGTAATATGGTAGATAAAGAAATGATCTGTAACTAGGAGGAGTTAATTATCTGTGATTAAATTAGTAGCTTGTGATTTAGACGGAACCCTGTTTAACAGCGATATAAGAATTTCAGACGAAAACGTGTCTGCAATTCGCGCAGCACAAAGAAATGGAATTGAATTTTTAGTAGCTACGGGGCGTGCACCACGGCAATCACGGAAAACTATTAGAGATTATGGTTTAAAAACGGGTTTTATTAATATCAATGGTGCATTAGTATATGACGCGAATGATGATTTGCAGATTAAGCATAAATTGCCTAATGAGAAGGCACGTATAATCGCAAACATTCTTGAACAAAACAATATTTATTTTGAATTGGTTACCGCTGAACAAATATATTCAAGTGATATCAGTAAACGTGTGGTTAACTTGGCTCGTGCACTAATGACTCTGAATCCAGGAGTAACTTTTAAAAAAGCAGTTGCAACAGCGGCTGGTAGTAATGCTATGTTTAGCATGACCTTGGAAAAAAACTTTGACAAATTGTTAACTAACCCTAAAACCGAAATTATGAAAATAATTGCCTTTGATGCACACGGACCTGCTGCTTTTACCAAAGTTAAAAAAGAAATCAAGGGTGTAGACGGTGTTGTTGTGACATCAAGCTCTGCAGCTAACATTGAGATTAATGATATTAAAGCGCAGAAAGGACCTGCCCTTTTAGATTATGCCAGAAAAAAGGGTATTAAAAGAGAGGAAGTAGCCGCAATTGGGGATAATCTCAATGATGCCAGTATGATTAGGGATGCCGGCGTAGGAGTAGCTATGGCAAATGCAGTACCCGCTATTAAGAAATTAGCACAAGTCCGGACTAAATCAAACAATGATAATGGAGTTGCTTATATTTTAAGGAAATTTATTAAGAATAACGCAAAAGAATAGAGGTGCTTAAATGCGCTACTTATTGGAATTAACTCAGAAACAAGAATATGGTCAAATACCTGTCGCAAATGAAGAAGATCAAATTGAATATATTATTCAAGGTAATTTAGATAATCCTAATCATACCCTGTACTTAAAAAGGTTTACCGGCAAAGAAATAGGACGGCTGTACACTGATGGTAATGGCATTATCTCTTCTTACACCATTGATGTGGTTAATCATTCTTTGGTCAAAGTTAAAAGGTTAAACAATAAGGTAGCTAACCTTTTCTATGTTACTCGTTTAAACTACATAGTTACTGGCAGTATAAAAAAAGGAAGTTATAAATTTCTTTTTGGGCTAAAAAAAGTTGCTACTGTTAAGACTGTTGTTCGCAATGAGGGTGTCGTTTTAATTTGCGATATTGATCGTCCTGAAGACGTACCCTTTATATTATTATGCGCCACGCTTTTTACTCAATGGCACACTACTCCGCTACGACTGCCAACTTTTCCACCAGTTGGTCGTAAATATAATGTTAATTTTAATTAAAAAGGCGCTACTTGCATGATAGCTTAGCTAAACTGCTAGTAACGCTTTTTTTAGGCTAGTTTACAAAATATTATTTTAATAGCAAATTTTTGAAGGAAAAGTTAGCGACTTTTGCACTTCGATGTGAAACAACAATTACGCTTTCCACCCTATTTAATAATTTTTGCAATAAATCTTGTGCTGTTTTCAGGTCAATACTGGAAAAGCTCTCATCCAGTAAAATTAATTTACCCTTAGTATCGATTAGTCTAGCTAACGCAATACGTTGAGTTTGACCGCCAGATAAGGAATCATAATGCCAATTTTCATTAACTTCAAAATCTTGTTTTACCCTATCTAGACTTGCTTTATTATAGTTTCGTCCCAGCAAGATATTATAATTAATACTGCGAGGAAACACTGTCACTGTCTGGGGCAAATAGATAATTATTGAGTTTATTACGTTACGGGGTATAACAGTAATATTGATCCCATTTAGTAAAATTTCGCCTTTAGTAGGAGTAAGTTGACCCGTTGCCAATTTAAGTAACGTGGATTTACCCCGGCCAGAAATCCCATTTAATTTATAAAAATTACCTTTTTTAAAGACATAAGAAAAATTATGCAGAATTTTTTCTTTTGCATTAGGATATGAAAAGGTGACATTTTTAAATTCCAGTGACTGAAACTCCATTGAAAAATTAGTTTTAACAAAATTGTCATTTTCACTTTCCTCTTGTCCTTTCAGCTCATTAAATTTAGCAAAAATACTGGAAGTAGAAAGCAATTGTGCAAAGTAACGATTAATAATTCCGGCAGAGTCAAAAACCTTAGTAGCTAATTCAGCAGTGGACAAAATAGCACCTGCACTAATTTTTCCTTGAAAATGAAGAAGTCCTGTAATACCTAGAATAAGAAGTTGACTACCAATATTGATTACACCTGTAATAATATCCACAGCGGAACGTCTGACAGTGTTATGTACATTTGCCTGCTTTAAACTTTGTGATCCCGTCGCGACTAACTTCTTGATTTCACCCAAAGCGTTAAAAGCGTATAAAGTATCATAGCCGTGTAAACCGCTACTAGTAAATTTTAAAAAATTTTCGTTAGCCTGAGAAATTTTAGTAACCCCTGCTGTCAGAAATCTTTTGCAGAAACGCGGGAGTAATATAATCACTAAAACTAATAAAATAGCTGCAAGAAATAGAATATTGCTATAAAGGTATAAAGCTATTAACGCAAAAATTGCATTACCACTAAAACGTACTATTAGAAAAAAGGTATTCAGACCTTCTTTTTGAATTAAATTGACATCATTTTGCAGGTAAGACTCATAATAATCCACTGGATTTTGTTTAAATTCATTTTGAGAAAGTTTAATTAGACTAGTAACAATGTCATTGCGAATATTGCTAAGAATATCTTGTATAACTGTTTCTTGAATATAACTTTCCAGAAAAGAAATAAGAAACGTGAGAAACCAAAGTAAAAAGATCACTACCAACATGCTAACAAAAGGCCTAATTTTGCCGGCAATTAAATAATTTGCCAGTACGGCCATTTTGGTAGCAGCCAAAACTTGCAATACAGAATTTACTAAAAGTAATAGACAAGATGTTATAACTGCAAATGCATGTTTTTTGAGATAATGATACATTTTGGCCCTCCTTTATTAGTTCACATGGCAGTAAAATAATTTCAGCAAAAGCTTTAATTATTTTTTAATTTATTAGTAATATTAACAAATTAAATTATGCTAAACAAGATATAATTGTAATTGTTCCAAATTTAACTTCTAATCAATAATAAAAACACTCCTAAAATTACTAATTAGTTTTAAGAGCGTTTATCGTGGCGAGGCTTAAATGCGTTTTTCATATGCCAGTTTTTCTTTTTTAAAACTTAACAATTGATCATCAAAATGATCAATTTTATAATCAAGATAATTAACTGTTTTTTTAATATTTATAATTTCCTTATTCAGCTGGCTTCGTTGCACAATTAGCAAATGTTTCCGTATTTCTGCAGTTGAAGAGTCTTTCATATATAAATTGACAAACTTTTTTAATTTTTTGATAGACATACCTGCTTTACGTAAAACCATAATGTAAAAAACCCAGTTTTGTTCTTTTGTGTCATACACGCGATAGCCATTTTTGTCTCTTTTAACAGTAGGTATCAGCTTTTCTTTTTCCCAGTAACGTAAGGTATCTTTAGATAAGCTAAATTTTTTACTGATTTCGTTTATTGTCAAAATTCGTTTTCCTTTAATCTACGTTTCTAATTAAATCATGAATATTTTTCACTGATGCTGGATCACGATGACCAAAAAACTGACTTTCATTTTTATCCAGATTTTTTATTTGTGCCATTTCTGCTTGATTTAATTCAAAGTCAAAAATTTTACTGTTTTCTATCAAGCGATCGTGATGAATTGATTTTGGAATGACTACTATTCCTCTTTGAACTAACCAGCGTAAGATAACTTGACCAGTTGTTTTATGATGATCTGCAGCTATTTGCCTAATTAGTGAATTAGTAAACATATGATGCTTTCCTTCCGCGAAAGGTGCCCAAGCTTCGGGTTGAATTTTATTTTCTTGGAGGAAAGAAACTTCTTTTGCTTCTTGCATCCAAGGATTAATTTCAATTTGGTCAACAACAGGACGGATATCATTATACAAACTTAAATCGAGAACACGGTCTGGTGAAAAATTAGAAACTCCAATTGCTCTGATAATTCCGGCCTTATATGCTTCTTCCATTGCACGCCAGGAACCATAAACATCACCATAAGGCTGGTGTATTAGATACAGATCTAAATAATCAAGCTGTAATTTTCTTAGAGAAGTGGTAATTGCCCGTTTGGTTGCATCATAACCTGTATCAGATACCCACAATTTAGTGGTGATAAACAAATCGGTTCTATCAACTCCACTGTTTTTAATGGCCTTTCCTACAGCCTCTTCATTACCATATGATGAAGCTGTGTCAATTAGACGATATCCTATTCGGATTGCATCCTCAACTACATTTTCAGCCATAGTCAGGTCAGTTATTTGAAAAACGCCTATACCCAGAGTAGGCATTGATATACCATTATTTAGTGTTGTTTCTATCATTTTGGTACTCCTTTATCATTTTGAAATAAAGTGTATACCTTAGAGTTAGCTCCTTAGCAAGGATTTTTCTAATAGTGAGCTTGATTCCTATTCTTGCAGTTTTTTAACTATTAAATTTGCTAATAGGTTATATCCTTCTTTTCCAAAATGTAAGCCGTCATCCAATTGCCCTTTACAGAGTGTTGTTAAATTGCCATGATCAATCATAGCTTGGAATAGATTAATAAAATTTAAATTGTAGGTTTCTGCTAACTTAATCAGCTCAGCAGTATAAACAGCAATTTCACGGTTGGTCCGCTTATTTTGCCTATTTTGATCAACAGCAGGCGGGGAAATTAAAATTACATTTTGAGGATAATACAAACAAATTATGCTAGATATAATGAGAGCCATGTTTCTCTTAAATTGAGCGATAGGTACCCGCTTGTGTTTTGCTATATCGTTTGTTCCCAAAAGCAATACCAACTTATCGCAGCGTTCAACTTTTAGGATCAAATCTGGCAATAATGCATAAAAAGCTCCCGAATTTACTCCAGAAACTGCAGTATTGACAATCTCAACATCTGATATTTTTGCTTTTATTGCATTATTAATACGAGGTTCTCTTAGTCCTTCTTTACGGGCAATAATGCTGTCCCCTGTTAAAAGTATTTTCATTTTTGCTCCAAATGTTGATAAAAAACTGTAATCACAATTAGTTGCGACTACAGTTTCAATAATTAACGTGGGTTAACTTTACTATATTTCATATCTTTAAATTCAAATGCACTATACTTATTTGTTATAGATTTTGTTTTAAAAAATTGGTTAGTTACTAAACCATCTTCTGGATTACTTTGAAATAAAACTTTATGTTTTTTACCAGCTATTTTTTCAGTCTTAACTGTGAAAGCATTTCCGTTTTTAGTTGTCTTTTCCTGTACCGGACTTAGTATGATCCACTTACTCCCATGCATTTTTTTACTAGATACTCGTAAATATTTTGCTAAAATGCTCTGATTTTCCTCTTGCCAAGCTGAAGGCATTTCCCAAGGATATTTCTTTGTGCCTTTGACCATTCCGACTTTTATTACTTTAAAATAATCATTAGTTAGAGGCATATTGATCGCAGACGCATGAATACTCATTGGATTGGGGGTAAAATTGTTATTGCTATACCATTTGCCACGCCAGGTTTTGGGAAATTTAAATTGTTTTGCAAAACCATATTTGTTTTTATTGGTTTGCTTAGCTTGCACTGTTTTCGGTTGAACACTTGCAAGTGGCACTGTCATAGGTATAGCTAAGCTTGCTAATGCAAATATAGTGATAATTTTTTTAGCCATTTTTCTCTCCTGTAAAACAATATTGTGTTTTTATTTATAGTAATAATTATAAACTGGTTGGTTGTATAAAGTAATTCAATTTATTAAAAAAACTAATTCCTTAATTGAGAATTAGTTTTAAAATCTGATATTTACTTTACCTAATATTGATTAAATGAAGGTGCATAAGTTTCACCCTTAAAATTATAGTGTTGATATTTTTGCGCTAATTTTGGTGAACGGAAGAACTGGTCAACGATTTCACCGGTTTTAGGATTAGCTTCAAATATTACTTTTTGAGTTTTACCAGCAACTTTTTCATTCCTTAATCTAAAAGCGAAGCCAATTTCAATATTGTTTTCATCTATTGGACTAAAGACAATCCATTTTTTGTTGCTAATCTTATTAGTTGTTACTCTACCCAAATGTTTAAAAATTTTGGCATGCTTGGTAAACCAGCTTTGAGGCATTTGCCACAAGTATTTATTGGTGCCTTTTACTTTACCTGCTGAAACCAGTTCAACATATTCTCCTGTCCAAGGCGTATTGAAACCGTTCTTTTTAACGGTCATTTTGCTTAATTTATCATGAGTATTACTATACCATTTGCCACGCCACGATTTAGGAAACTTAAAGTCTCTCTTAAAGCCATATTTTGTTTTATTAGTAGTAATTTTGGCATTTTTTGAAGTACTTGCCGCCTGAACCAAATTCGTCTGATTAACACTAATTCCACTTGTTGCAGCTAAGGCAGCCAAAATAACTGACCAAGTAATTGTTTTACGTAATTTCATAGTCTTTACCTCCCATATTGGAATTATTTCACCCTATTATGGACACGCATTATGATAAAAGCAAGCGATAGTGGAAATATTAAACAAAAAAAGTCTCTGAAAAATCAGAGACTTATTTTATCGTATACAGTTAAAAATTAATCTTGGTAATTTACTAATTCTAAGAATGAATCAGGTTTAAGTGAAGCACCACCGACTAAACCACCATCAATATCAGGTTTAGCCATTAATTCTTTAACATTACCTGGATTTACTGAACCACCATATTGAATTCTAACATTCTCAGCAGTTTCTTCGTTGTACAGATCTTTAACAGTATCACGAATAGTCTTGCACATTTCTTCAGCTTGGTCAGAACTGGCAGTCTTACCGGTACCAATAGCCCAGATAGGTTCATAAGCAATAACTAAACTTGAAACTTGATCAGCTGACAAACCGGCAAGTGCAGCCTTAATTTGACTAACTACCCAATCTTCTTGCTTGTTAGCTTCACGTGTTTCAAGTGATTCACCACAGCAAATAATTGGAGTAACGCCATTAGCAAATAAAGCCTTAGCTTTCTTGTTAATGTCATCATCTGTTTCGTGAAAATAGCCACGGCGTTCGGAGTGACCAATAATACAATAGTTCATGCCCATCTCTTTTAAAACTTTAGGTGAAGTTTCACCAGTGAAGGCACCTTCATCTTCAAAATAAGCATTTTCTGCACCGACGCGCAGGTTTGTGCCAGCAGCTGCGTTCGCTAAACTTTCAAGATCGACGGCAGGAGCACAAATTAGTGCTTCAACCTTACTTGCTCCTGGCAATTTATCCTTTACAGCAGCAACAAATTCAGTTGTTTGCTTAGGATTCATATGTAATTTCCAGTTACCAGCAATAATTGGTGTACGCATGTAAATAATGTCCTTTCTTAAAGTTTACTTGTCTGAAATGCAGGCAATTCCTGGTAATTCCTTACCTTCAAGGTATTGCAAAGAAGCACCACCACCAGTTGAAATGTGGGTGATCTTTGGAGCGATACCAAGTTGTTTAGCGGCTGCAGTTGAGTCACCACCACCGATAATAGTAGTAGCATCAGTTAAATCAGCAAGAGCCTTACCAACTTCTAGAGTACCTTCAGCAAAGTTGGACATTTCAAAGGCACCCATTGGTCCATTCCAAACAACAGTCTTAGCATCTTTTAAAACATCCTTGAACTTGGCAACAGTCTTAGGACCGATATCAAGACCCATCATGTTTTCTGGAATGTCATCGCCGACAACTTTACGAGCTGCATCGTTTGAAAATTCTGTTGCTGCAACGTTGTCAACAGGTAATACAATCTTGCCATCAGCGTCTTTTAACAATTTTTTAGCAAGGTCAACTTTATCTGGTTCAAACAAAGATTTACCAATTTCATGACCTTGGGCAGCTAAGAAAGTATAAGCCATACCACCACCAATTAAAATGTGGTCAGATTTTGGAATAAGGTTGGTAATAACATCAATCTTGTCTGAAACCTTAGCACCACCCAAAATGGTAACAAATGGGTGTACAGGATTAGCAACAGCATCACCTAAAAACTTGATTTCCTTTTCCATTAAGAAACCAGCAGCAACAGGCTTGCCATCTTTCTTCATAGCTTCAGCGATACCAACATTAGATGCGTGACTTCTGTGAGCAGTACCAAAGGCATCGTTAACATACATGTCACCTAATGAAGCCCAGTATTCACCTAACTTAGGATCATTTTTGCTTTCACGCTTGCCAAAGTCATTGTCAATATCTTGGAAACGAGTGTTTTCAAGAACAGCAACGTCACCGTCTTGCATCTTGGCAACGGCATCTTCAACTTCTTTACCTTCGTTGGCTGGAACAAAGGTAACTGGTTTCTTTAAAAGTTCGCTCAAACGGTCAGCAACTGGTTTTAATGACAATTCTTTCTTATCATCATCTGACTTTACACGTCCCAAGTGACTGAGTAAAATTGCCTTACCACCATTTTCAATGATGTAGTTAATAGTAGGAAGGGCAGCAACAATTCTGTTGTCATCTCCGATCACACCATCTTTAATTGGCACGTTAAAATCAACGCGAACTAAAACCTTTTTGCCCTTTACATCAAGGTCAGAAACAATTAATTTAGCCATCTATATCCTCCGATAATTTAATTATTTTTATTTTGAAAAAAAGGCGGAAGGAAGAATTTCCCTCCGCCTTCTCTTTCACCACTTAACAGTAATCAAATATTACAGATTAAAGAGTAGCAAATTTCAACAAAGTACGAACCATTTGGCAAGTGAATGAGTATTCATTGTCATACCAAGCAACAGTCTTAACTAATTGATTGTCACCGGCAGTAGTTACCATAGTTTGAGTTGGGTCAAAGATTGAACCAGCAGTCATACCAACTACATCACTTGAAACGATTTCGTCATCGTTGTAAGCAAATGATGGGCTTTCGTACTTCTTCAATGCTGAGTTAACTTCGTCAGCAGTAACTTTCTTGTCAAGGATTGAAACTAATTCAGTTAATGAACCATCAGTAACTGGAACACGTTGTGCGTGACCGTTAACTTTACCGTTCAATTCTGGAACAACAAGACCAATAGCCTTAGCAGCACCAGTTGAGTGAGGAATAATGTTAACTGCAGCAGCACGAGCAGCACGCATGTTACCACCACGAACAGGTCCATCCAAAAGCATTTGGGTTGAAGTGTAAGCGTGGATAGTAGTCATAGTAGCTACCTTGATGCCAAATTCTTTTTGCAAAGCGTCAACCATTGGTGCTAATGAGTTAGTAGTACATGAACCAGCTGAAACGATCTTGTCGTTAGCATCTAAAGTATCATCGTTTACTGAGTAAACAATAGTCTTCAAGTCATTGCCGGCAGGAGCTGAAATCAAGACTCTCTTGGCACCTGCGTCAAGGTGAGCTTGTGACTTAGCCTTGCTGGTGTAGAAGCCAGTACATTCAAGAACAAAGTCAACACCATCATTCTTAACCCAAGGAATGTTTTGAGCTTGTGGTTCTGCGTATACACGGTATTTCTTACCATCTACAACGATTGAATCTTCAGTAGCTGAAACTTCGTGGTCAAAAGTACCATGAGTTGAGTCATATTTTAGCAAGTGTGCCAAAAGTGCTGGGGTAGTCAAGTCGTTAATAGCAACAACTTCAATATCCTTTGACTTTTCGCCTAAATCCATGATCCGACGGAATGCCAAACGACCAATACGGCCAAAGCCGTTAATACCAATTTTAACTGTCATATTCTAAAGTCCTCCTTAAGAACTATGTAAGAACTGTAAACATCAATTTATTTTAAATGAGAATTACTTCTCCTTTAAAATCTTCTCTGAGGCTCCTTCATCAGTAATTAACCAGGTTTGATGCGGAGCATTTGGCATATAAGCCCTGATTGCTTTAGCCTTGCGGCCACCACAAGCAAATGCAAATATGTGAGGTATTTTATTTAGATTCTCAAACTGCAAACCAACCTGATGTACGCGGTCGACAATCTTCCCTTCGCCATCGAAGAAACACCCGAAACATTCGGTGACTACTTTTTTTTCACGCAATTCAGATAAGCGAATTGAATCGTATCCTCTGCGTCTTGCCATGTCGTGAGCTAGTCCAATTCCATGAATTACTACATCCGTCTGAGAAATATCTTCCAGCACGTCAGTAAAAGTAGATTCACGAATCAAAGAATTGTAAGCTGCTTGAGAAATCTGCTCCGGTAAATACAATGTTTTATATTTACCACCAGTTTCAGCAGCCATTTTCTGCACAATAGTATTGCTTTGAATAGCAACATTTTCACCCAGAGCCCCACGACCTGGCACAAATTCCAGTTGTCGATTTTTACTTAAACTTTTAGACAAATTCCTAGTCGATTTTGCAAGAGCTTCACCACCCAAAACAGTAATAATTGAATGTCCTAGGGGTAACAGTAAATCAAGAGCTGCATTAAGCTCTTCACCCATTCTCTCATATACCAGTTCTTGTAAATCACTATCGCCTGGCACAATAATTGTGCGCTCGATACCGAGTTTACGCGCTAAATCAATTTCTGTTTTGCGTGCGTTAAACAACCGATCTATCAGAGGTGCCGCCTCTTGCAATATCTTTTTGCCCTTCTCTGTCATAAACATGCCAAAGCTTTTAATCTCAATCAAACCTCGATCACACAGATACTCAGTTTCTGTTCGCACGTTTCTTTCAGATAGTCCTAAAGACTGAGCTACGCTTCTGCGACCTACAGGTGCATTAAGCGATATTTGCTCAAGAACAAGATATCTTTGTCGAAAAACTTTTAAGATGTCAGGAACGAGAGCTTCAAGCACAGGAAATTCCGAGTACATTAATTTCTCTCCTTCTTCCGGGACCAAATTGACCCATTTATTGTCATTAGGTGTCCCAGATTGTCTAAAAATATATGAGAAACGTAAATCGACAATAATCAATTTAGCCATTCCTCAATCGACAAATACAGTATAGCAACACTCAAAAAATAATTCAAGTGAAATTGCCGCAATTAGAAAGTCTTAATAAATTAGTCGATATTGATACTAAAACATGCAAAACTGCAGCTCTTTTGTCAATATCAATAAAAAACAATTCAATTTTTGTTTCTTTTCTGTTATACTTGTTGTTGTGCAAATTCGGGTCCTTAGTGTAATGGATCGCACGTAAGATTCCGGTTCTTAAAATCTGAGTTCGACTCTCAGGGGACCCATTGAATTAATTTAAAAAGAGTAGCTGTTGCAATCTAGCAGTAGCTACTCTTTTAATTTTACTTTTCAAGCATGTTTTTTAAATCTCTTTGAAGCTCATTATCAATCTGGTTCGAAAAATCTTCTTTAGCTAATTTATCTTTAAGTAAATAAGTAAATATTGCTCTCATTGCCGTCTTTTTGTTCGCAGCCTGTTGCCAAACAATTGATTTTTCACCGTTAAGCACAGCGGCTGTCACTTCTTCCCCTCTGTTTGCAGGTAAACAATGCATAAATTTAACCGCAGAATTGTTTGTTTTAGCCAGCATCTCTGCGTTAACCTGGTACTTAGGATAAAATATTTTCATATACTCTGTTTGATCAAGTTCTTGATCATATAGGCCATACCAAACATCCGTGTAAATAAAATCAGCATTTTCTAAGACTTTTTCATCATCAGATAGAGTAATTGTGCCACCGTTTTCCTGCGCAATTTTTTCTGCTTTGCGCAATAATTTTGGAGATAATTGCTTTTCTTTAGGACCGTATTGCACAAATTGCATTCCCATTTGAGCGCATAAAAATAATGCAGAAACAGTAATTTGCGTTGCATCCCCTACAAAGACCAGCTTAATATCAGATAATTTTTTACCTTGCGGTAAAAATTCTTTAATGGTGATCAAATCTCCCAGTGCCTGAGTAGGATGGTCATCATCGCTCATGAAGTTAACTACAGGTGCATGCGAATTTTGGGCAATCGTAACAATATCGTCATGATTAGCGGTTCTCACACCAATAATATCGACTAAGTCGCCTAAAGCGTGACTGGTATCAGCCAAACCCTCATGACCATTTTCTCCTAGTTGTATCTGCCCTGGAGCTAAATACAAAGCATGTCCTCCTAATTCAGTCATTGCTGTTTCAGCAGAGCAGCGCGTTCTAGTAGATACCTGATCAAAAATCATCCCTAAACTCTTACCTCTTAATAGCGGTGGGTAATAACCATGATTAATGGCTTTCTTAATTTTTATACCTAAAGCAGCTAAAAATTGCATTTCGTCTCTTGAAAAGCCACAAGTATCAATAAAGTCTTTTTTAACCAAAAAATCCTCCTTTTTGTATTCTTTACTTTTCTTATCGCCTACCATAATACAGAAACTAAGTTTATTTGAAAAACAATTACATTCAAATATAGAAAGTCTTAACTATTTTAGCCATTAAACTTCTACTATAAATAAAAAAAGCCACTGAAAAATATTTCAATGACTTACATTATTATTTTAATATGTATTACCGGCTGTTAATTCTCCGCGCTGTGCAAATTCAACGTAGAGTTTATTACCAGATGCAGACAAACCTTCAATTTCGCGTCTTACGTGAAGGTGGTGTGTGCTCTTATAAGTTCCGTCTTCACCAACCTTGAAGATATAGTCATTAAATCCAATATAAAATTGGTTATGACTTTGATCGTAGGTAAACCCTTGAACTGGAGAACCATTACTTACAAAGTTACCTTTAGTAGCTCCTACCTCAACGGGAGTCCAGGAATCACCGTTGCGTGTTACTTTCCAGTATTCATAAAAGCCGTTTCCACCATTATGAAATAAACAGTACATTGTGTTGTCACCGGCAAAGGTGGCATTATGAATGTATCTAGGACTACCATAGTTAGAAATTCTAAAGGTCCAGATTTGATTGATCTTCATGTCTGACTTACGTATTTGTAAAATTTCTTCAGAAGCACTTGAATTGCTAGAGGTGTTGTTATTAGCAATTACATAAATGTAATTAGCTGATGAGCCGATAGCCTGACCATGACCTAATTTGATATAGGGACTAACTTTAATATGTGAAGCATATTTCTTGAAGGTTGACCAGCTCAATGTTTGTAAATTTTGTGCCTTAAATTTATTAATATGCTTTAAATTATAAGAAACTAAATGACCCTTTTGTGCACTACTTGAATTAAATAGAGCAACTGTAAAGTTTGAACCATTCACGGTAATGCCCTCAGGAATTACACCTACTTGTCCCATCTTATCACCAGATTGATTGTAACCAAGACTGACAAAACGAGGTTGGAACAGCTTGGTTTTTAAAGTTAAACCGTTAGCCTTAAATGTATTAGATCTAGTTTCGGAAGTATAATGATGCGCTGCGTTCCAGTTTCTTGAAGAAGATTTGGAACTACCTTTCCAAGTTGAGACTTCCTTTGGCCCGTTCATAGGCTTTTTATCAGCTCTTGCTATACCCTCATTCTTTTCTGAACGAACAGTAACATTGACTGTTGCTTTAGCCTTGCCATAACTATAGTCAACCGTGGTCTTACCTGGAGTGCCTGAGTTAATCTTTGACTTAGAAACTGTTACCTTGCTGGTATCTACAGCAGTACCTGCACTATTAGTCACATAATTAATGGCATCTTTAGTATTAAACGAGTATTGATTGTTTTGTACTAAACTCACGTTCTGCGCTACAGAAATCTTGTTTCTGGCAAAAAAGTTCTGGTTAACCCAGCCGACCGTACGCCCGTCCACAATTATCTTCCAAAACTTGCCTTTCTTAGTGGCAATGGATTGTTTAGATTGAATCTGTGCGTGCTTAAAATATTTAGTCGACGTAAACTTGCCAGATGGACCCATTTTTGAAGCATAATGATAAACTGCATAATTACCATTACCTGCTATCTTGGTTACTGCTTTATGATAGCTTTTGGCAGATATATATGAACTGTTACTCCCCACAAATAAGCTAACTGCAGCTATTGTTCCAACAATTAGCAGCTTGCTTTTAAATTTTCTTTTCATTAAACTTACAACCCCTTCTTCTATTATATAATAATAGTTTTACACTTTTTTAATTCATATATCAATAATTATTTTTGTTGTTAATTTCAAGTGACTTATTATTAGATTTTTAAAAACATTTAAGTTAAAATAAAAAATTGTTATTTTTATATAAGGGAGAAGTTTCATGGGTGAAACACCAAACAATTCTAAAAAGATGATGTGGACAACGCTTGCCACTATGGCTTTCTCTATTGTCTGGAGCTTTGGCAACGTTGTTAACGGATTCATATACTTTGATGGTACCAAGGTAATTTTCAGCTGGATCATTATTTTCCTGCTTTTCTTTATTCCTTACGCCTTAATGGTCGGTGAACTCGGATCAGTATTTAAAGACTCTGAGGGTGGCGTTGCTTCCTGGATTAACGCTACTATCGGACCTAAATGGGCCTATTATGCCGGTTGGACATTCTGGGCAGTACATGTGGTTTATATTTCCAGTAAAGGTACAACTGGCTTAAGAGGCATGGCCTGGGGCATTTTTGGTAATACTAAATGGTACGATAGTTTGCCAACTGCCTGGACGCAACTAGCAACACTGGCAGTATTTTTGTTCTTTTGCTGGGTAGCCAGCCGGGGGATTCCAGTAATTAAAACTTTATCAACAATTGCTGGAACTTCAATGTTTATTATGTCAATTCTCTTTATTATCATGATGTTTGCCGCACCGATGATTAATCCGCATGCTAGTTTTAACAGCATAAACTGGAATTGGCAAAACTTTATGCCAGATTTTAATACAAAGTATTTTACTTCACTTTCAATTTTGGTATTTGCTATAGGTGGAGCTGAAAAGATTTCACCATACGTTAACAAATTAAAAAAGCCTGCAAAAAATTTCCCGAAAGCTATGTTGGGCTTAGCGGGAATGGTAATGATTTCTGCCATCTTAGGTACTATTGCTTTAGCATTAATGTTTGATCCTAAAGTAGTTAATGGCAATTTGAATGAATACATTTCAAATGGTCCTTACATTGCTTTTCAAAAATTAGGTGAATATTATGGTGTGGGCGGATTATTCCTCTATATTTATGCCTGGTGCAATGTTATCGGACAGTTTTCAGCACTGGTTATTAGTATTGATGCTCCTTTGAGAATGCTTCTGGGAGGCAAAGAGGCAAAAGACTTTATTCCGAAAAAGTTATTAAAAGTCAACAAACATGGAGCTTACATTAACGGTATTTGGATGATTGTTATTCTTTCCGGTGGTATCATTGCATTGCAAGCTGTTATGCCTGATGCACAAACCGTGATGGCACAATTAGTTAAACTAAATTCGATAGTGATGCCAATGCGTTATTTATGGGTTTTCATTGCCTACTTAGCTTTGCGTAAACAACATGAAAAATTCCATAACGGTACTGATAACTATCAAATGACTAAGCATCAGTGGTTAGCCTATACTGCCGGAATTTGGGGATTAGCCGTTACAGTTGCTTGTTGTTTAATGGGAATGTATTCAAATGATCCATTCACACTTTGTTTAAATATTGCCACTCCTGTGGTACTATTCCTACTTGGCTTAATTATGCCAACAATCAGACGAAAACAAGAAGAAAAAATGAGCTAAATAATACTTAACCGCCTAGCAATAGGCGGTTTTTTTACGTAAAAAATGCTACACTATAATTAATTGAGGAGATGAGAATCATGCCTAATTTTTCTGATGAAGCAGGAAGTCTGCTACGCAGCCATCACTTAAAAGTAACTAAACCGCGTTTAAAAATACTTGAATACTTAATGGTGCATCATAATCATCCCACTGCTTCAACAATTTTTACAGCAATTAGTGGAAATGAGCCAGCTTATCGTGCAACCGTTTATAACAATCTCAACAAATTAGTAGACGCGGGGATCGTAACTGAAATAAAAAATGGTGATGATTCTCTGCACTATGACTATTTTGTAAAACCACACTTTCATATTATTTGTAAAAGGTGCGGTAAAATCGCCGATGTTTATTATCCTGACTTTGGGAGAATTGAAGAGCAGATGAGAACTGAAGCAGATAAGCAAACTGGTTTTGTCACTTCATCCAGCCACGTTGAAATCTATGGCCTTTGTCCTGACTGCCAAAGCAAAGAAAAAAAGAGCTGAAAGATGCAAAATCTTAAAATTCAGACAGCAATCAAATTCTAATTATGGACTAACTTTCAATATTTGATTTAGGTTAGTCTTTTTATGTTACTTTTTTAATAAATATCTCAATCACAATATGGCAAAATTCCTAAAATAGATAACTTTCAGGTTTTTTACGACATTTCCTAAACCAAAAAATAAGAGCTTTTCAGCTCTCATTTAAAAATATTTATTTTATTTAATATTCATGCTTACCAATAATTCAGCTCTTTGTGCAAGGTTTACATACAATTTATTATCACTAACTGATAAACCTTCAATTTCACGACCGGTGTCAAAAGAATAAGTATCTTTTAATTTGCCATCGCGGCCAATCTTAAAGATTAAGTCATTGAATGCTAAGTAAAAGTTTTTATTCTTGGTGTCATAGGTAAAACCTTGAACAGGTGAATTATTGTTTACAAAGTTGCCATCAGTTTTACCGACTAATTTTGGATACCAATTATCTCCAGTACGAGTGAATTCCCAATATTCATAGCAATTATTGGCAGTATCATGGTAAACAGTGTACATATCCTTATCTGATACAATTACACCATTTTGGAAATAGCGATTACTCTTGCCATCATCAATCCAAGTTTTAATTGTCCAAATCTTGTTAATTTGTAAATCACTCTTACGAATTTGAAGTAATTCTTCAGAGTCGTTAGTGTCATTTAATGTATTGTCATTATTTAACACATAAATATATTTATCACTTGCGCCCAATGCCTGACCATGGCCAATTGGAATATAGGGACTTACCTTGATGTTTTTAACATAATTGTTAAACTTCTTTTGCGACATATCAAGTAAATGTTGCGCATCAAACGGATCAGTTAAAGTTTTCAAATCATAACCAACAATATGACCAGATACCAAATTTGTGTGACTTAAAAGACTGGTATATGCCCAGCCATTAGAAACGGTAACACCTTCTGGAATGTGACCAACACGGTTAATATTATCGTCTGATGGATCAGCTACACTTAATAAGACTGGTTGATATAACCGTGTCTTTAAGGTCAAATCACCACTAGTCAAAGTATGTTTATTGGTTTCAGGCGTGTATTCTGTAGGGCTAATATAATTTAATGATGAACCGTAATGAGTTTTCCAAGCCTGATAATCATTTGTACCAGGTTGCGCTGGGAAGGAGGCAACGGTATTCGCATCGACCACCCCTTCTTTTTTACTCTTTCTAACAGTTATTTTAACTGTAGCAGTTGCATCTCCATAAGTATATTTAACTTTATATGTCTTAGGAGTCCCGCAATTAATGCTATCTTTTGATACAGTTACTTGACTGTTGTCAATTACTGTACCCATGCTGTTAGTTATATAAGAAATAGCATCTCTGGTAGGGAAGTTGTAGAACTCATTGCGCACTAGAGATATAGTCTTAGGAACCGCAATTTGATTTCTGGCAAAGTAACGTTCATTAACATATCCTACTTGCCTGCCATTAACATAAATGCGCCAATAGCGGTATTTTTTAGTTTCAATCAACTGGTCTGATTGAATATGACTGTAACGAAAGTTAATGCCGTCAGCTACTTTCGTGCTAACTTTTCCGTTATTTACTTCTTTCCAGACCTTATAATTCTTGTTGCCTGCAACCTTGGTCATCATGGAAAAACCAGTAACAACTTGTTTAGGCTTAGGTTTTTTAGTATTAGTGTCATCTGTCCCAGTTTGGTCAGACTTACCTGTTTGATCATTATTGGCATTATTATCATTATTTACATCAGTTGAGTTGTTTGATGACTTGTTGCTGTCATCTTGAACTGGCGGTTGAGCGCTATTCGAATCTGCCGCAACTGATGTAGTTGACAAGCCGGTACAAACTAATAATCCGACAACCAATGTCAGTAAATATGGTAATTTTTTCTTATAAAGCTTCAAAATATATCCTCCAATATTTAGTTTACCTTTAAATTATATAATAAAAACCTCATTAAAAAGAATACAAAATTAATACACTTTCATTGACAGCAGGTAATGTAAGTGATTTAATTAGCACTGTACTTGATAGAGTGCTAATTATATTTAGGAGGTAGAAAGATGCTTGTACCTACAGTTATTGAACAAACTGCACGTGGCGAACGCGCATATGATATATATTCACGTTTATTGAAAGACAGAATCATCATGCTTAGTGGCGAAATTAACGATGATATGGCCAATTCAATTATTGCACAATTACTATTTCTTGATGCTCAAGACAACACCAAGGATATTTCTCTTTACATTAATTCACCAGGTGGTGTGATTACTTCTGGTTTGGCAATCATGGATACCATGAACTTTATTAAATCAGATGTTTCAACTATCGCCATCGGCATGGCAGCCTCTATGGCTTCCATTTTACTGACTAGCGGGGCAAAAGGTAAGCGTTTTGCATTACCTAACTCAACTGTTTTGATTCATCAACCTTTAGGTGGTGCACAGGGTCAGCAAACAGACATTCAAATTGCTGCCAATGAAATTTTAAAGAGCCGTGAAAAAATTAACCGGATCTTACATGAAACTACTGGTCAGCCTTTAGAAAAAATTCAAAAGGACACTGAGCGGGACAATTACATGACCGCACAGCAAGCTAAAGACTATGGCTTAATCGATGACATTATGGTCAACCAAAAGAAATAGTAACAATAAACTGAAAAAAAAGAAACCCATCATTGAAGTTAACCCCCGGAATTGGACAAAGATTCCAATTCGGGGGTTTTCTTATGTCTAAATATTTACTAAAAACAAAATTAAAAGCAGTAGATTTGTATCAAAGAGGATTTAGTACAAAAGAAATTCA